>NZ_JAGSYD010000005.1 GCF_025685575.1 Granulicella cerasi | reverse complement strand
GCATCAGCCTCTCGGCAGGCGGAGGAGCCGTTCGCTTCGCTCACGCCTCCTCCACCTGCCGCATCCTGCATCGATCCGAACTTGGAGATCACTGCGCTACACTAACAATCCAACTGGTACAAAATATCGGTCAGACCACCACCGTGTGTGCATGGGCTCAAGACCCAAGCAATTTTGAGCTGATTGCGTCTCGATTGCGGCAAGCGGTGGACAATCCCGAAAAGGTAAACGAGTGGATCGCCCAAAGCGACTATCTGCGTTCAGAAGCCGGAAGCTACTACCTTGACGTCATTTACAGAGCGGGTGGGGTTATCACTCCCAAGGTAGAAGACAACGGTGGAAGATAAGGGCCGCGATTTAGCTGTCTCATGGTGTCAGACGAGGAATGAGCAACGCGCTTCTCGTCACCAGTTCCAAGCGGGAAATCTCGACGAGTGCAAAATTGCCAATGCGCTCATCGAGAGCGGTCAACGAGCGCATTGGCCTGTTATCGCCAATTGAGAACGCCTACGCGGATCACTTCCGCCATTGGCTGCTTCGCCACCGTTCTTCTCCTCATGACGCGATTGGAGACCGCACCTGCCTTCAGCGTACTTTAAGGGGAGGCCGCTACGATCAAGCGATGGCTTTCTTGAATTTCCTGAGAGTGGCAGCCAGTCTCGCCATTGCGGCGACTGCGGTTCAGGCTCAGCAGGCCGTCCCTTTGCGGGGCATCCTCGTCGACCCCAGCGGCGCGCCAGTTGTCGGCGTGTCGCTCGAACTCAGCTCTTCAGATGGTCAGGTGCGTGCTCAAGCAACTTCCGCAGCCAACGGGGAGTTTAGCCTCGGCAGCATCATTCCTGGCAGCTATGTCGTGTCAGTACCAGCGGCCAATGGTCTCGCGGCTCAGACGCGTTCGCTCGAAATCAAAAACAACATTTCCGCACTCAGGCTCGTGCTTGTGCCGGAGACGGTCACGCAGACGGTCAACGTGGATGCCGGCAGACCTCTGTCTACCGAAGCCTCGGCAAACCACGACAGCGTCGCGGTCCAGTCCAGCGCACTCGATCATCTGCCGGTCTTCGACCAGAACATTGTCGGCGCGCTCACGCCGTTCCTTGACCCGGCGGCTACGAGCAGCAGCGGAACGAGCATCATTGTCGACGGCATGGAGATGGTCAATGGTGTGAATGTCTCCCCGTCGGCGATCGCAGAAGTCCGCATCAACAGCGATCCCTACTCGGCTGAGTTCGCCAGTCCCGGACGTGGCCGCCTTGAGATCACAACAAAGCCCGGCTCTCCTCAGTATCACGGCACCTTCAACTTCATTGCGCGCGACGCAGTGTTCAACGCAACAAACTATTTCGCTCCTGTGAGGCCGCCCGAGCAGCGCCGCATCTACGAAGGTCACTTCACCGGTCCCGTGGGCCATGGAGGCCATAGCACCATCCTGCTCACCGGAACCCGGCAGGAGGATGACCTTCAGACCGCCATACATGCGGTCGGTCCGCGGGGGCTCGTTGCAGAGAACTCGCCTACGCCCAGCCGTTCCAACCAGATCACTGGTCGCGTATCGCATGACTTCTCCGACGCGCATCGCGTGGCAGTGAGCTATAACTTCCGCTACAACACCATCGATGGCTACCTGGTAGGTGGCGTCGTCCTCCCCGAGGCAGGCCTGAACTCCGCAAACCGCCAGGATCAGATCGTCTTCAACGATCGCGTGATCGTCACTCCCAATCTCGTGCAGCAGGTTCAACTGCTGCTAGAGCGAGAAACAGACAGCGAGAAGAGCATCACCAACGCGCAATCCATCCAGGTGCAGGAGGCATTCACAGGCGGCGGCGCACAGGGTGACACATACCGCACGGAAAACACCATCGGTCTGATCGACGTTGTGGCTTGGACGCATCGGAAGCACTACGTCCGCTTCGGAGTCAATGTACCGCAGATCAGCCGGCGTGCCGTGGACGATCATTCGAATCGCCTGGGTATCTTTGCCTTCAATTCCCTCAGTGACTACGCCGCGGCGAAGCCTTACAGCTTCACTGTGCAGCAGGGCGCAGGCCGCGCAACTTACTTTGCGACGGAGATCGGAACATTCGTGCAGGACGAAATCAGCCTACGCGGGAACCTGCAGGTGACGGTCGGTCTGCGCTATCAGTGGCAGACCTATCTCACGAGTACCGGTAACTTCGCGCCACGCGTCTCACTTGCGTACGCACCTGCAAAGAAGTGGGTGCTTCGCGCGGGCAGTGGCATCTTTTACGACCGCACCGGCGGCGACTTTCTTGTCACGTTCAAGCTCCACAACGGGACAGTGCTGCGGCAGTACCAGATTCTCGACCCCAGCTACCCCAACGCGCTCCCGGCGGGTACCAATCTCAGCCAACTGCCCACCAGCATCGTGCGGGAACAGCCAGGCATGCGTGCTGCCTATCAGGTTCAGTACTCTGGGACCGTGGAGCGGCAATTAGGGTCAGGCTTGACCGCCAGCGCTACGTATCGCGGCATCACGGGCATCGATGTGTTTCGCTCGCGCGATGCAAATGCTCCGCTACCTCCCTACACCACCATGCGCCCCGACACATCCGTCGGCTTCGTGCAGCAGGTGGAGGCCGGCGGACGCAGCCGCCTCAATGCACTCGATCTGGGACTGCACGGTAAAGTGGGTATCTGGTTTCAAGGGCAGGCGCAGTACACCTTCAGCCATTCGGAAAACAACACCGGCGGTCTCAACTGGTATCCCCAGAACCAGTACGCCCCGAACGACGAGTGGGGCCGAGCTGACCTTGACCGCCGTCATCGATTCAATCTGCTCGCCAGTATCTATCCAGGCCACTGGCTAAGCCTGGGCTTGGCTGCCGCCGTCTACTCTGGTACTCCTTATACAGAACTTGCAGGCACAGACCTCTACGACACGGGACTTGGAAATGCACGCCCGTCAGGCGTTGCCCGCAATACGCTGCAAGGGTCAGGGACCACAACGCTTGATCTGCTATGGGACCATGACTTCCACCTCGACCACAGGAAGGGCGAGCAAGCAAAGATCCTCAATCTCGGCGTCTCGGGGTTCAACGTTCTCAACCACGCGAACTTCAGCAACTTCATCGGCAATGTCCGCTCACCACTCTACAAGCAGGCCACTACAGCGCTGCCCGCCCGACAGCTCCAGTTCAGCCTCCGTTACCAGTTCTGATCCACCGAACGTGAGCATCTTCCACCTCCTTATATTGACTGCCGAGACTACTTGCACAGCCAAATCGATCTCCAAGAGGACTACTTTCATTTTCTTGTTGCGACCAGCGCCCTCGAATCGACAGCGTGCAAATGGTGCCTATAAAGATCGTCAGTGGAAGTTGACCAGCTTTAGCTTGGCTGTGATGCCATCCGTCCGGGAATGAGCTGCGAGATCTGCATCATCATGCTAGACCTCGCGATCTGGGAGAGTGTTTAAACGCCTCGATCTGACTGGGCTGTTTGCCATCCAGCGTGGCACTTACGCGTCGCAGTCGATCTCGGCACAGGCAGGCTTGGTCAAAGTCGCTTAGGTACTGCCGAAGGTGGCCTGGGCGTCACGGATCGGCGTGGAATATGACCACGCCACCGGAGACAATGGACGGCGTGAGATGGCTCTCTGACGGCAAACCCCAACAAGTTGGCGTGATGCCGCGCGAGCAAGCTCGTTAGAGCGCAGCGTTTTCGCTGTATCTCAAGAACCCGGGCGCGGCCACACCGCAGTCTGTGCTACTGCTCGATAGCAGTCGTGATCGGATGAGCGTCTGTAGGTATAGGCATTCTGTGGGTTGCAATGACAAACTAGAGCTCTCAGGTAATAGAGCAGAGGTAGGCTACTTCTATGTTCGTTTCTCGTCGCGCTTTCGTCGTATCGCTCCCTCTTGTTGCAGGTTTCACCCCGAAACTCCGTGCTTTGTCACCGCATATTTTTGGCGCTGCAGGGGACGGTTCGACCGATGACGCTCCGGCGTTGCAGCGCGCCATTGATGCCCTCGCCAAGAGTGGTGGAGGCGTGCTGACTCTGGATGACGACCGGACCTATGTGTGCGGAACGATCATTTTGAAAACGGGTGTGACGCTTCATTTGGGGCGTCGCACCGTACTTCGTGCGATCGCAGATCGCAGCAAGTTCGTTTCTACTGGCGCATTACTCTTCGCCGAGGGTGCTGACTCTATCTCCATTACGGGCTCTGGCCGGATCGACGGCAATGAAGATGCCTTCCTCAAGAAAGACGCGAATGGAGAATGGATTGCGGGTCCTACAGGTATGGGACCTTATGATGCGGAGCCGCACACGGATGCACCCGGCGTGATCACCGGTCGTCCGCGCGTGATCTTTTTTGTTCGCTGCACCAATGTGCATCTTGAATCCTTCACCATCGAACGCTCTCCGACCTGGACGCTGCACTTGTTGGGCTGCGTCGGCGCGGTGATCAAGCAGCTCAAGATTGCGAACAACACGAGCATTCCAAATAATGACGCGATCGACATTGACCACTGCCGCAACGTGCGTGTGCTCGACTGCGACATCGTGACGGGTGATGACGGTGTCTGCATCAAGACGACCGCTCCCTTCAAGGGATGGGGACCCTGTGAAGATATCCTCGTTCGCGGCTGCCGCATTACCTCCTCTTCCACAGCCATCAAGCTCGGTTCCGCTGGTCCAGAGGACATCCGTAATGTCGTCGTGGAAGGCTGTATTATTCGCGACTCGAACTGCGGTGTGGGTATTCAGAACCGCGATGGTGCGGTATTTGAGGACGTGATCTTCTCGGATCTCGTGATCGATACGCACTACTTTGAATACTCTCGATGGGGTGCTGCTGAGCCGATTGTTATCACGCATCTGCCGCGTCACAAGGACCAGTCTTCTTTGGGCATTACGCGCGACATCAAGTTCCGTGGCATCATCTGCAACGGGGAATCAGGAGTCTACTTTTACGCTGATCGTCGTGCTCCGCTCCAGGGCATTTCTTTGGAAGATGTTGTGATCAAGATCAGGAAAACAAGCGAGTGGGCAGGGGGCTATTACGATCGTCGTCCTGCGGACGATTTTCCCAAACCGATTCCATCGGTAATCTCAGGCATTCACGCGGAGAACGTCATCGACTATCAGGAGAGCGATTGCCGGATCGATATGCGAGAGGCGCGTGGTCGCAACTATGGTCCTGAGCGAACGATGATCAATGTGAAATTTACGGGCGGCCCCAAGTGAGTTCATCGATTACGCAGGGCATGTAGATCCCCAGTGCCTCTTCATGAGACTTCTATCGAACAGATTCTCGTTTGATAGAAGTCTTTGATGATTGACACCATCTTGCTCCGTTACGGCTTGGTTATGATCTGCGCCCTGAGGTAGGAGGGCCACATCATCACACGTCTATGGTCACCTTGGTCGATCCATGCCGGAGCAGTTTTTGCACGAGCTTCACGCTTTCTGGTTGGCTTGCCACTACGTAAGTAGGCCCGTCGGAAGGTGTGCCAAGGGACACGTTTCTTGATCCCGAGACGCATCACCAATGGCTCTTACAGGACGAGAATTTGCGGCCACTGAATCCTCGGCGATCTGTCGGAGAGCTAACGTGCTTCTGTCGATTTTTCCTCACTGAAGAGGCGAACAGCCGCTACACCTATCAGCGCCTCAAAGCAGGTGAACGCGAGTAGAGCGACGTTCATTCCGTGTTTCATCAGTACGCTAAAGAGAAGAGTCCCCGAGCCGAAGCCCGAGAAGAGTACGAAGGCGTTCATCCCCATGGCGAGGCCACGTCGATTTGGATTCACGGAAGTAATGATGCCTGCCAACAATGGGTGGCTCATGTCATATCCGAGGGACAAAACTGTGATGGCGAGCGCAGCGACGAGGACAGGGAACTTGGGGATGAGTAGGGCCGAGCAGGCAGCCGCGACTAGAATTCCAGCGGGAATGAGCCGTCTGCGTCCTATACGGTCCGCAAGCTTTCCGATCATAGGTCCAAGCAGCATCCCAGGAAGTCCATACCCAATCAGCGCCAACCCTATGCCCACGTCTCCCAGCCGATAGCGCTGATAGAAATACAGTCCGAGCCAGGAGAAGATGCCTGAGTGGAAGAGTCCGTTGAAGAAAATGAAAGCGTATCCTCTTGCCGCGCGAGGATTTCGAAATAGCTCGAAATAACCTTTCGCGATCTCGGCCGGATGAAGTCTGTGTGGAGAGGCGGGGCTCTCCATTGAGCCTCGGAACCGATAAGCGAAAGCGAGCGTAATCATGGCAAGCAGTGCGGTGATGAAGAACTCCGCCCGCCATCCTATGAGTGGATTGAGCAGGGCACCCAGCGTTGACCCGAAGGCCATACCGCCTGCCATGGCACCGAACATCCATCCAATAGGCCGCCCACGTTCACGGTAAGGAAAGATATCCCCCAGCAGCGCGAGGCCAATGGGGATGACCCCGCCGGTCGCTAAGCCGCCGAGCACTCTCCATAAAAGAAGCGCATGAATCGAATGGGCTGTCCCAACCCCCGCGGTGGTCACGACAGTGATTGCAAGAAGGCAGAGTACCACCGGCTTGCGACCAAGCCGGTCGGAAAGCGGTCCGTAGAACAACGTTGAAAGGCCATACGGCAGCAAATAGGCGGGAACCAGTAAGCCGACCACGTCAACAGGAGCATGAAATTCAGCTGCGAGGGTGGGGACGAGTGGCGCAATCAGATAGGACTGGAAGAAAACGAGGAATGCCGCGGAGGACAAGACTCGCAGCAGGGCTTCGCGAGAAAGACCAGGGGCATTTGTGATGATCTCGTCAGGCATTGCTTCACCGCTTTCTCGAATCTGTTTCGCTCGACCGCTGAACTGCACCGACTTCTCCGCAGCGTTTCGGTTTCCGATTCGTCGTCGATTGTAGTGAGCGAAGACGGGGACCGCCTCACTCGAAAGGGTATGCGCCGCATATCCACCGTGATGCTTTGGGCACATTACAGCTTGCTTGCGCAAGCAGAGAAGAGTCCTGCGCACAGGCTACCCAAAGGAGTAAGGGTATTTTCGCTCGATGCAGCGTATCGAGACGCGCACGGGCGCTCCAGAATGGCGAGGTGGCTTAGCTATGCAGGTGACTTGTGATGGACCTGTCCTGGTTTCGCTGCAAAACAACGTTCATCATTCGCAGACCAAGGAGAGTAAGTCATGGAATTCATTTTCAAAGACACCTCGTTTAAGTTCGAAGCATTGCGGGCAGCCGGGTTTGCCGTCGACAATGGCGCCGACATCAGTGAAGTGTTGCTCACCACCGCGGCTATCCCCGAGGGAGATGAAGAAGCGTGGATGCGCGAATGGAAGGCGACTGCCGATCGCGTTCATGAGCGTGCGGAGCATTCGTTCAAGCACGGAGACAAGATCAGTGCGCGTGAGGCTTTTTTTCGCGCTTCGTCCTACTACCGCAGTGCGGAGTTTTACCGGCGCAAGGACCCTGTGAATGACCCTCATGTCGCGGAGCTGTTCAATCTCTCGCGCGAGACCTTTTTGAAAGCAGGCAAGTTGTTGGAAGGTCCGTTCGAGGAGATCTCGATCCCGTATGGCGATGACACGCTCCCCGGCTACCTGCTGCTGGTGGACGATAGCGGAACGCCTCGTCCGACGCTCATTTACACGAACGGGTTTGACTCAACGACAGAGGAGGGATACTTCGTGATCGGCGCCGCGGCCCTTCGTCGCGGCTTCAATGTGATTCTCTATGACGGCCCTGGCACAGGTCGTATGATTCGCGAAAAGAAGGTGCCGTATCGTCCTGACTGGGAGGCTGTGCTGGGACCTGTGATGGACTATGCCGAGACGCGCCCGGAGATCGATGCTTCCAAGCTGGTGCTCTTTGGATACAGCATGGGAGGCTATCTGATCACGCGCACAGCTGCCTACGATCATCGTCCCGCTGCGGTCGTGTGTGATGACGGCGTTACGAGTTTCTTCGCAACATATCCTCCTCTGCCGGAATATCTGGTTGAGTGGATCAAGAGCGGCCGTGATGAGGAAGCCATTCCTGTGCTCGAGTGGATCAAGGAGCATGACACTTATGCCCGTTGGGCGCTCCAGAATGGCACGTGGGTCTACGGTACGAAGACCGAGCCGGAGTACATCCGTATGAGCGAGCAGTTCACATTGGCCGTGAAGGACATGCACAAGATCACATCTCCTGTCCTGTTGCTCGAGGGCGAGAATGACCTCGTCTTCAAGGGGCAAGCGGGCAAGCTGGCGTCGGAACTGAAGGCGCCGCACAAGCACGTCATTATGCGAAACATTGACGGCGCTGGCGAACACTGCCATATGGGAGCGATGCGCCTGACGCATCAGACAATCTTTGACTGGCTGTCAGAGACGTTGAAATAACGCTTGTTCGATAAGCCTCGTTACTCCGAGAGCTTATCGACAATCTGTATCAGGGCCAGGTCGCAATGTCCTGCGATCTGGCCTGTCATCTCCAGGGCATTCGAGCAAGGGTGGATGAGGAGAGTGCGATGAACGAAGAACGATTGCGGATTGAGAGAGACGCGATCATCAGGGACGAAGAGCGCCTGCGGGAGCTCGAACGCGAACAGGAGGCCATCGAGAATGGGCCGCACGACGGGTATCAGGATGTGAGCCGGCTGTCGCGTACGCGGTCTGATGCGGATGACCTGGACTTGCAATTGAGGAGAGAGAAGGAGCGCCTCCATAGCGAGGATAGATAGGGAAGCCGTGCGCGTGTGGAGTATCACTCGAAAGAGTGAGTCGACAGAGTCCCTACGGAGGGAGGTGCGATGGTGTCCTGCAGGAGAAGAATAGAGTCTCCACGACTATGGAGGGCATATGAAGGGTATCAACGTCGAGGTGAAGCCGAGTGGAACAGGTTGTGTGGAGTGCTTGAAGAACGGCACTTGGTGGTTTCACCTGCGTAGATGTGCAGAGTGTGGACATATAGGTTGTTGCGATACTTCACCGGAGCGACATGCGACTCAGCACTTTCATCAGACCGGCCATCCGATTATCCAGAGCTTCGAACCAGATGAAGACTGGTTTTGGGACTTCACGAAGGGTTCTGCCGTGAATGGACCGCTACTCGCTTCGCCCCATAACCATCCTCTGGCGCAGAGCGTTCCTGGCCCGGAAGGCGCTGTTCCTTCCGACTGGATGGACCTACTCAATCAGGACTAGAACGCAACGAAATCGGCGATGTGCTCGACGTGTCGGTTGCCGTTGCGGTTTGCGTTGGATGTAGGCCATGCCATTGTCGAAATTACTTGAGGTTTGACGACTTCATGGGGCTTCGAGAACCTACCCATTCGAGGCCTGAAAAGTATTTTCGCGATGACGAACCGTCTACCCGAAAGGGTGGCCGTCATCTACTCAAGCATGGGGGCGCAGGGCAGACGGGGCTCGGGGCATACTGTCCGCATGGTCCTGCCAACGGGCTCCTCTAGCGCGCCAACAGTTGCTTCCTTACAGGTAAGATTTACGATTTTCTCCAAAACACTCCGGCGAAGCATTTCCGCTGATCGTCATTGTGATCTAGCTGGACGTTACGCGATTTGCAGGGGCTTTTTCTACTTGAGCCTGTTGCTTTTGTTATCTCCCAACATGCTCCACGCGCAGATTCCGATTACAACCGCAGGCAAATCTCGCACGGAGCTTCTAACAGGGATTACAGTCAACGGCCGGCCAGCACACTTTGAACGCGAGCGGTCAGTAGATCAGGCTTCGTCGAGTGTGCTTTCGTTGCATTTAGCCGAAGGGGACGTTTTCCGCATAGGGTTTCGATCATCGCGGCTCCAGGGAGCCACCGTTACCGGCATCCGCTATCGGCTTGAGGGACTGGAGCCGGGATGGAGAGACGCGGCCTCGGATCAAACGGGTATCAGCTACTCCCGTGTACCCGGAGGCTCTTATATTTTCCATCTGCAGGAAGCGGACATCTCAAGAAGGTGGGGAACAGATTCCGCAACGGTCAGGGTGTATGTCCGTGCTCCGTGGTGGAGGCGCGTCTGGGTTCTCATTGCGTTCGGGCTCTCTGTCATCTTCTTCGCTTGGCGACTGTGGCTGATGCAATGTAGGGAGTGGAACTCCCTCTTGCGAACCCGCGTCGAAGAACGCGTCCGGCAAAGGACTCGTGTGGGAAGAGAAATTGAAGATACTCTCCTTCAGGGAGCCCAGGGGCTCATCCTGAAGCTGGAGAGCGAGACCCTGCAGCTTGATCCAGCCGACCCGCGCAGAGAGTCCTTCGATCAAGCGCTGCATCGTGCCAACACATCATTAGGACAGGTGCGGGATATGATCGAGGTACGTCAATCTCCACCTGCCAGGATTGAATGTCTTCCGTTCCTCCTGCAGGATTTCTGGAACAGCTTCTCCACGGAATCATGCGTGCTCTTTACTGTTGCCATCATCGGGGAGCCCCAGGCGACCTTCGATTCAGATGCCTCCGAGATCGCCTTCTTCGGCATGGAGGCGATTCGCCGAGCTAGCAGACGCGTCGGAGTGACACGCATCGCAGTAGAGATACTTTTTGAGAGAAACCATCTGATACTCAGCATTCATGATGATGCTGAAAGCTGTCGATCGCGTAGTGACCTCCGTGAGAAGGAAGAGGATTTTTTTCAGATCGAGGTGATGGACGCCCTCGAGCTCAATGGCGCAGTGCGAATTGACGATCAGCCCGGCGACGGTACGATCGTGTCACTCACTATCAAGCGATCGTCCGGTTTGGATGTCTCGTGTATACCTCGCAGCTGGCGGAATTTTCTCCGAGGGATCTCACGCTGTTTTACGAAGCTCTGACTCTGCACCTCTTTCGAAGAAGGTGGTAGATGAGATGGTCAGGCATGTTTCGTTCAAAGCGGATCTAGAAAACCACGTCGCATAGCAATGGTGACAGCATGGGTGCGGTCCTTCGCGCCCAGTTTCGAGAGAATATTTTTCATATGCGCCTTTACGGTGTCCTCGCTGATATGCAATCTACCTGCTATCACCTTGTTCGCATTTCCCGTAGACACCGCCATCAGAACCTCGACCTCTCGCGCCGAAAGTGCATCGTCAGCAGCGTATTCGGCCATTTCTGAGGCAATCTCTGGCGGTATGCGTCTATGGCCCGCGTGTACGGTGCGGATAGTATCGAGCATGTAAAGCCTCAACATACTCTTAAGAAGATAGGCATAGGCGCCTGCCTTGAGCGCCTTCAGCGCCTGGACATCGCCCTTATAGGTGGTGAGCACGATCGTTTTTGCTGTGGGGCAAGCCTCTCGTATGCGTACGATTGCCTCGAGACCGCTTATATCAGGCAGGCGTAGATCCATGAGTGTGATGTCTGGTTTGCATCGACGGAAGAGATCAACCGCTTCGAATCCACTGGCGGCCTCTGCCACGAGCTGCATGTCTTCCTGCGTTTCAATCATCGCGGCCACACCATCTCGAAAGACTTCGTGGTCGTCTACGGTCATAATTCGCATATCCAGGTCCTTCCGCTCAGGCTTCAGATGAAGATGTGTCTACACAACAGTAGGTGCGAATCCTCGGCGACGCACCCTACCATCGAGCGGTCTGGACGGTACCCGATCGGGTGAGTGTGGCGGGGGCCGTGCGAAAGATTTCCCGCCTGCTTACCCTAAGTGGGTAGGCATTCCGGTTTGGCCTCCGCTAAGTTGAAAGAGGAATTTGGAGAAACGACATGCATCCTGCCCATCTATTTGCTCCGTACTCTTTGCGCAACGTCACAATCGCCAACCGGGTTGTCGTGTCGCCTATGTGCCAATACTCGGCTGTCGACGGGTTCACGAACGATTGGCATTTTCTCCACCTGGGAACACGGGCCGTCGGCGGCGCTGGCCTTGTCCTCACCGAGGCAACCGCAGTGTCGCCAGAGGGACGCATCTCCCCGCAGGATCTGGGCATCTGGTCCGATGATCATATCGCTGGGCTCAGGCGCATCGTTTCCGTCATTCATGAGCATGGGGCGGCCGCCGGTATTCAACTCGCCCATGCCGGCAGAAAGAGCAGCATGGCGCCGCCCTGGAGAGAGCTCGCGGTTCTCAGTGAAGCCGAGGGAGGCTGGTCAAACATCCTTGCGCCCTCAGCGATACCGTTTAGTGAGCACTACGGTACTCCCATTGCCCTTGAGCAGGCGGATATTCAACGGATCAAGCAAGACTTCCGTCGCGCGACGGAGCGTGCATTCAAGGCTGGCTTCGATCTGATCGAGCTACATGCTGCGCATGGCTACCTCTTTCACCAGTTCCTCTCCTCCAGCAGCAACAAGCGTACAGACGAATATGGCGGCAGCTTCGAGAATCGCATCCGCTTTCTCTTGGAAACCATCGAAGTCATCCGCGAGGTGTGGCCGACGCATCTGCCGCTGATCGTACGTCTTTCGGCGACCGACTGGCTCGAGTTCAGCGGCGAGACTCTTCACGACGCGTGCGGTTGGACGATGGATGAAACCGTCCGCTTGACCCATATCTTGCGTACTCTGGGAATCGATCTTGTGGACGTCAGTTCCGGTGGCAATCAGGCGAAGGCGACTATTCCTGTAGGTCCCGGGTACCAAACTGCTTTTGCGGACCGTCTTCGTCGCGAGTGCTCTATCCCCACGGCAGCGGTCGGCATGATTACAACTCCGGAGCAGGCGGACCACATCATTCGCTCGGGCCAGGCCGATCTGGTGCTCCTGGCCCGGGAGTTATTGCGGAATCCGTACTGGCCTCTTGAAGCGGCGGCGGCGCTCAGACACGAGATCGCGTGGCCGGTTCAATATGCGCGCGCGGCATCTGGTAGGAAGCCAGAGCGTCATCCCTATCAAGGCCGCACGGACGCATAGCACCTCTGATTCATGCACGGTGTAGATGCCCATCACCTCAAATGACTACTCCGTTGCAGCCCTTTTGGGCGCTGTACTCTCGAGGCCTTGATGTCACTCTCGATGAGTAGTAGGTCTCAGGGAGATGAAATGGATATCTTTGTCGTTGACGACGAAGTGCTCATCGTGGAGACGTTGGCGGCGATTTTACGGGCGGAAGGGTACAGCGTTCGCGCGTTCCGGAATGCGACTGCTGTACTTGACGCTTTACATCCTGCGCCAAGGCTTCTGATCACGGACTATCACATGCCCGATCTCCGCGGCACGGAGCTGATAGCCGCCGTGCGTCGATGTGTTCCAGACTGTCCCGTGATATTGTTCTCCGCCGACCTCGAAGGCTGTTATCAAGATTGGCACCAGATCAAGGGGAGTCGCACGTCTACGGTGTTGATCCAGAAGCCTCTGCATCCGGTAGAGCTGGTCCGGTGCGTAGGCGAGTTCCTGTCTGAAGGAGATACTGAGATTTGATTCCTTCGGTGTTCTTACACGGTTTTCTCCAACCAGAGAGACATGACTACAAGCACTTGATTCGCTAGACGGCCCAAGGCATTTTCCCGGGCGATTCGAGCACTGACACAAAGTGAGACGAGTCATCGCAGTTTGTCATCAGGGCAACAACGGGGTAGTGGAACCAGTGCCGGTTGATAATGCGGTAGCCCTACAGAGCATCCTGTTCAGATCTCCAGGCGTTGGAAACGAGCTGTTCCAACGCATTCCACGTACGTCCCCGGCGTTTCACTGGGATCAAGAGCGTCGCACGAGTACCCTTGCCATCAGAGTCCATAGAGAAAGTGGCTTGTATCGAAGAGGCTCTTTCTTGGACCCCTCGCAACCCGAAGCCGTCACGACCCGATTTTTCCTGGCCCATGGTTGAGCCATCATCTGAGACGGTCAGATGTACAGCATCCGGGAGAAACTCAACCATCAAATCGATCTGCGTGGCATGCGCATGTTTGAATGCGTTTGTGAGCAACTCTCTTGCTATCAGAAATAACTGCTCGTAGAGGTCCACCTTCATCGGGCGAGGATCTCCCAGAATCTTCACATCGACTGGGATCAGAGAATATCGACGTTCCAGATCCCGGATTGTGTACTGAATAGAAAAAGTGAAGTCCTCGAAGTTCTTCAGCGTGGCCCTGAGTTGGTGTATGCGTTCGCGACCCTCGTTGAGCAGTTGCTCCGATCCTGCTAGTGCATCCAACACTGTCGTGTGCAATGGAGTATGTTCCGGAATCTGCAGACTTATCGCCGCAAATCGGAGTACCAGACCTTGAGTCCCCTGTAACAAGGTGTCGTGGAGGTCGCGTGCGATACGCTCACGCTCCGCCATGCGTGTCTCGGCCTTTTCTCGGACACGCCGATGAACGCTGGCAAGCCTCAGGCGATAAAACAACCAGAGGAGACCCAACGATAGAAGGGCCATAAGCACCCGCACGCTCCGCCTCTGATAAAAGGTGGGCTGTACGTTGAACTCTGTCGACGCTCCGACGTTATTCCAGATACCACTACTATTTGCGGCTATCACGCGGAAGACATAATGGCCGGGTGGCAGGTTCGTATAG
This sequence comes from Granulicella cerasi, assembly GCF_025685575.1. Taxonomy (NCBI): domain Bacteria; kingdom Pseudomonadati; phylum Acidobacteriota; class Terriglobia; order Terriglobales; family Acidobacteriaceae; genus Granulicella; species Granulicella cerasi. The sequence continues at coordinate 259,582 of NZ_JAGSYD010000005.1, read as the reverse complement.
AAGGCCTCGCGCCGTGTGTCCGCGTCCTGCCAGTCCTTATCCCATCCTTCCAGTTTGTAGCGAAAGCGCACTCTTCTCGAATCGACGAAGCTGGTCGCGGTATAGGCGATCGCGATATCGCGGGACCGCGCAGGCAGTCGAAGCTCATTTGACGGAAGGTAGGTTTTATCGTCTGCCTGGATGCGCTCGATGAGGACGGGAGGCGGTCGCAGATTGGTGACCACTGCGGATGGGACGATCCTTTGCGCCACATGGTCAGTGGCGAACCAAAGATCGCCATTTGGCGCGAGGACTGCGGAGTGATCAAACGAGGCGAAGCCTGGTTGAGCTCCATCGGGTCGTCCTAGAATCGAAGTGTTCACATGGGTTGAAGGTGTCGCCAACCAACGCAGGATGTCGTCGTGACTGATACGCACGTATCCGCTTTCGGTCATGAGCCATTCGTTCTGTTGCGCGTCTCGCACGGCGGCGAAAATACGGCCGCCGTTGAGGCCGTTAGCCTTTGTGAGAACGCGCGATATGCCGTCTTTCCAAGCGACCAGCACATCACCTTTCGCTGTCCAGACATAGCCATCTGCCTCGTTCACGCTTACAGGCATCTTCGCTGGCCCGTTCTGCGTTGGCGTTGTCGGAGGCGCTCCAGAGAACACTTTTACAAGTTCGCCCTTCGTGTTTGTCAACCAGACACCGCCTCCCGAAGCTCGACTGATGAGCATGGCGTCTGAGATCGCGCCCCCGTTCCAGTGTTCCGGTGTAGCGCGCTCACGCAGATGAAAAAGTCCGCTCCCTCTGGCCCAAACGGAGTGATCCGTATCTTCGGCCAGACTGTAGACCATGCCAAGTGGCTGACGATCGGTGCCACGCACTTCTGTGAAACGCCCCGACGCATACCTCCAAAGGCCTGAGTCTAAACCGAGCCAGAGCGTCTGATGCGAGTCCATGAGTAGAGGACCGACAACTTTGCCGGGGAGTCCAGCTCCCGCTCGTAGAGAGCGAGGGACGCCATCCTCAATCATGTCGAGTCCCCCTTGATTGCCTAGCCAGACCTTATTCTTCGAATCCACAAAAACGGAGCTGACACTATCCGCTGTAAGACCTTCGCGCTTAGACCATGTTTCAACAGCGAGCTTGTGGAAGGAATCCAGACCTCCAGATGTTGCGATCCACATTGTGCCTTCGACATCGCAAAGGATATCCGTCACTTCATCACTCGAAAGTCCATCGCGCTCGCTGAAATGCTCCACGATCTGGCCTGAGATGCGGAACAAACCCCTGTTGCTGGTTCCAACCCAAACCGATTGAGCTGCGTCCACGTGAAGAGCTTGAATGATGGTGGAGTTGTCCGTATCCGGTAAGACCGTGTCGAATATACGGCCCTTGGAGATGCGCCGCAGAAAGGGGCGCCGCTCCTTTTCACCCATTCCCAAAACGATAGAGCCATCGTTGCCGGAGGCGACTATGGTCGCCTCGGGTGTGCGTGTCGCGTCAGCCTTAGTGTCGGTGTAGGGTAGGGCACCAGTAGCCGTCGAGCGCACTACGGACCCACTAGTTGTAACGACCCAAGGAGTGCCCTCTGCGTCGACGGCCACTGCCGCGCCGCGCGCCGGCAGAATGCTCGGACAGCTCCACGCGCCGGAGTGCATATGGCAGAATCCGCTGCCGTGATCACGTTGTCTTGTGCGGGCGATCCACAAGTCATCCGCCCCATCTCTCGCGATCATGTTGATCCGGCCGGTGAGGAACTTTCGCGCCATATCGCCCGTGACCTGATAGAGGCCGCTGCCGGTGCCAACCCACAGTACATTAGACTTCGCTGCGTTGAGTGAAAAGACGCGCGGATCAAGCGAGTCGCCTCCGGTCGATTGCCACGGTGTGAAGTGAACTCCATCAAACCGAAGCAGTCCGGAGTCGGTGCCAATCCACATGTATCCGTCAGAGGTCTGTGCAAGAGCCGTGACACCGGCTGGGATGTCTCCATCTCTCGACCGCCAGACGTTGTGGGCCAGTTGCGTAAGCCGAGGGCCGGTGGCCCATGCGAAAGAGCACCATACGTGGCAGATGAAGATCAGGGTGAATAGGAAAACGCGCACAGGTTGTCGTGCGGCCATCCCGCATTGTCTCGTCTTGTCGTTCACAGACTCAACCTCTCGTTTCGCTTCGGAGCCGATACGTCCACGTTATCCTTAGTTCTGGCACAGTGACGCAGAAAATCCTTATCGGTGCGGGGAAGCATGAATGACGACGGCGCAAGAATCATCCGACTGATGACGGTCGACGACCATCCTGTCTTCCGGGATGGGGTAGGTGCGATGATCGCAACCCAGAAGGACATGGAGCTTGTGGCTTCAGCGGCCACTGGCGAGGAAGCTCTCGAGCTTTTCGCGCTACATCGTCCGGACATCACCTTGGTGGACCTGCGGCTACCCGACATGAATGGGTTGGAGGTCATCGCCGCAATCCGTAAGAGATATCCGGTGGCAAGGACGATCGTGCTGACGACGTACAGCGGGGATGTGCAGGTGACGCGTGCTATGCGCGCAGGGGCATGCGGCTATCTGTTGAAGAGCATGCTGCGGCTCCATATGCTCGAAGCCATTCGCGTCGTACATGCCGGACGCCGTCACATTCCCCCTGAGATCGCGTCGGGCGTGGCGGAATATGCCGCGGACGACGTTTTGACTGCGAGAGAACTCGAGGTCTTGCAGGAGGTGTCTACGGGGAGCGCCAACAAGATCGTCGCGTCGAAGCTGAAAATCAGCGAAGACACGGTAAAGGCGCACATGAAAAGCATCCTCTCTAAACTCGATGCGAACGATCGTACGCACGCCGTTACTATCGCCATGCGTCGCGGCTTCCTCGATCTCATGTAGCCACATCACAGGTCAGATGAGATTTGTCTGAAGTAGTTATGGATGGAGGCGACGACCACAGATCCTTCTCCGACACCCGAAGCTACCCGCTTTATGGATCCTGACCGCACATCGCCAACCGCAAAGATACCGGGCACAGAGGTCGTGTACGGATCGAGCTCGTCTCCCACCGTTGCGCCGGTTCTGACGAAACCGTGGTCGTCCAGCTTGATGCAGTCAGCAATCCATTCAGTGCATGGGGCGGCGCCTATCATGACAAAGACGTTTCTGGTCTTCAACTCGGTCTCGACCCCTGTCGCGTTATTCCGCCAAATCACACCTTCGAGTCGTTCCTTGCCTTGCAAGGCGATGATCTCGGTCTGAGGGTGCAGGGTGATATGGCGTGAGGAGAGGATGCGGCTTACAAGGTATTCGGACATCGTGGCAGCCAATTCTTGGCCGCGGATCAGCATATGAACGTGCTGCGCATACCCAGCAAGGAAGACTGCAGCCTGTCCGGCCGAATTGCCGCCACCCACCACGATCACCTCTTCCTGATTGCACAAGCGTGCCTCGAGGGCCGTGGCGGAATAGTTGATCCCGTCCATGTCATAACGATCGAAGTTCGAAACATCGAGCCTTCTGTATCTTGCTCCCGTTGCGATCACAATCGCACGTGAACGTACCTGAAGCCCCTCTTCGAGCGTGAGACGGAATGGTCTGAGCGTACATTCGATCGCCGTGACATTCCTCGATATTGCGAGCTTGGCGCCGAACTTTTGTGCCTGGGTCTGAGCTCTTGACGCAAGCTCCATGCCCGAGATGCCAGAAGGGAAGCCAAGATAATTTTCGATGCGTGAACTGGTGCCCGCTTGGCCGCCTGGGGCATTCCCTTCTATGACGAGCGTCCTCAATCCTTCCGAAGCCGCGTAGACAGCTGCTGCAAGACCGGCCGGCCCTGCACCCACGACAGCCACGTCATATAGAAAGTTCTCGTCAATCTCCTCTGCGATCCCCAACGCGTCGGCAAGTTCTGCAACGCTTGGATTGCGCAGCACCGTCCCCGCGCAGATGACTACGGGCATCTCTTCGGGCAAAAGGCTGAATGCATCCGTGAGCCCGCCCGCCGCCGGGTCGAGATCCGTATCAAGCAGCTTGATCGGATAGCCATTGCGAGAAAGGAACCGTGCGAGACGCAGTGTGTCGAGAGATCTTCCCGGTCCGACGATAGCGACGCCCCCGAGAGAATGACGGATCAAACCCAGGCGTCGAAGGATGACCGCGCGCATGACGATGTCGCCGATGTCTGTCTCGCTGGTTACGAACTCGCGGAAACGGACGCGAGAGATGTGTAGCACTTTCGCGTCCGTTGCGGCTCTCGCTGTAACGAGCGCTTCTCGTTCTGTGAAGAGATCCAGTTCCCCGGTGAACTCTCGTGGGCCATGGAGAACGACCTGGCTGTCTTCGCCGCCCGCGTCTGGGCCTACAATCACGATGCTGCCGGATAAAACGATGAAGAAGTCCACGCCTCGAGTGCCCCGACGATAGAGGGACTGTCCCTCCGCGTATCGTTCAGTCACACCGTACTGCAGGCTTCGCGCGACCATCTCCGGGGTCAGCACCGGAAAGACGTACTCACGCACAGCATAGGGATCGCTGGGGTCCATCGGGGTCACGCTAGCTGGCTGCACGAACTACCTCACTCGTTATTCAGCTCAGTATCTCGACACAGTCTCACGTGCGACACACCCGTTAGAGACAGACTTTCCTCACCCAATGGAGTGAGGTTCACACTCTCCGATAGGGGCGAGACGGCGAAGGCATTGGATGGAAGCATGAGATTGCGATCCGCGGATGCCGTAGACCTTCCGATTTGGATGCGATGCACGCCGGACGTACATCGAAAGGACAAACACGCAATGAGCACATTGACGCTGAAAGACGGGACATCTCTGTACTACAAGGATTGGGGTGCGGGGCAGCCCATCGTTTTCTCGCATGGCTGGCCGTTGAATGCGGATGCCTGGGACGCGCAGATGCTCTTCTTTGGCGAGAGAGGCTATCGCGTAATCGCGCACGACCGCCGCAGCCACGGGCGCTCGTCGCAGACCTGGGATGGCAACAATATGGACACCTATGCTGACGATCTGGCGGAGCTGTTCGAGACGCTCGACTTGAGAGACGCCATCATGGTTGGCCATTCGACCGGCGGCGGCGAGGTGGTGCGTTACATCGCACGCCATGGCTCAAAACGCGTCGCGAAGACCGTGTTGGTGAGCGCGGTGCCACCGGTGATGTTGAAATCGGAGAAGAACCCGGCGGGCACCCCGATCGAAGTGTTCGACCAGATACGCGCCGGCGTGGCCGGCAATCGCTCCCAGTATTACAAAGACCTCGCGGTACCATTCTTCGGCTTCAATCGCTCAAGCACTCCCATGTCGCAGGGAACCATCGACACGTTCTGGCAGCAAGGTATGGTTGGTGGCGTCAAGGGCCACTACGACTGCATCAAGGCTTTCTCTGAAACGGATTTCGGCGACGATCTGACCAAGGTGGATGTCCCCATGCTCGTGCTGCAAGGGGATGACGATCAGATCGTGCCTTTTGCCGATTCGGGCAAACTGACTGCAGAGATCGTCAAGGGTGCCACGCTGAAGGTTTATCCGGGCTATCCGCATGGCATGCCAATCCTTCATGCTGACGTCATCAGCAAAGACATTCTCTCTTTCATTAAGGGCTAAGGTCCTTCCGCAGGAAGGCGAAGTGCGTCAGCGGTCTCCTGCGGAAACGCACCTACTCCCCACGATGAGTCTTACGGCGCACAGAAGTTCTGTGCGCCGATGCAAAACGAACTGCAGGCACGAAGGAGAACGACCATGAGCACCACGAAGGAACTGATTCAGCGCCAGAAGTCCCCCTTGGCGACGCCCTCCGACATCGACTCCGAATCGGCACGAGATATTGCAGGCGCCCTCAACGCTCTGCTCGCCGATGTCTTTGTTCTGTATCTGAAGACGAAGAATTTCCATTGGCATATGAGTGGCCCGCACTTCCGCGACTATCATCTCTTGCTCGACGACCACGGCGACCAGATCTATGCAATCACCGATGATATCGCTGAACGCGTTCGCAAAATCGGTGGAACCACCTTGCGTTCGATCGGCCACATTGCACGTCTGCAACGCCTCGCAGATAACGATGCCGAGTACGTCACACCGAAGGACATGCTCGCCGAACTGCACGAGGATGACAAAGCTCTGACCCTGAGCATGCGTGCTACACACGCTCTTTGCGACGATGCGGGAGATGTTGCTACGGCGAGCTTGCTCGAAAACTGGATCGACCAGTCTCAAAGACGCAGTTGGTTTCTGTTCGAGGCTACGCGAGACTAGCTGTGAATGCGGCGGTCGAGCATACTGCTCGGCCGCTACTCTGAGAACGCGCTCTGCATTGCAGCTAAGGAGAATGGATGATGAGCAACAACAAGAGTGACGCAAGCGATCCAGGACCCGAGAACAGGCCACTGCTCAAGGAAAATCCAAGCAGCAACCATCCTCCGTTTACAGATCGCGGAAATCCTGGACCTCTCTGGTACTCGTTCGATCTGGCGCCTAAGCGCGTTCAGGATGGCGGGTGGACCCATCAGGTCACGCAGCGCGAACTGCCTTCTTCGACAGAGCTGGCGGGAGTGAACATGCGGTTGACCTCAGGCTCCTTCCGCGAATTGCATTGGCATAAGGCTGACGAGTGGGCCATCATGCTGACGGGCAAGGCTCGGGTTTCGCTGCTGCAGGCGGATGGAAAGATGTTCATCGACGACGTTGAGGAGGGAGACCTTTGGTATTTCCCCGCAGGGCTGCCGCATTCCATTCAGGGATTGGGCGATGACGGCTGCGAGTTTCTCCTTGTTTTCGATCAAGGAGACTTTTCCGAAGACGACACCTTCCTCCTTTCGGAGTTCCTGGCTCATACCTCTCCTGAACTCGTAGAAAAGAACACGAGCTGGTCACGCGAGACCTATGATCAACTCCCGTCGAAGGAACTCTATATTTTTCCCGCGCCCATGCCCTCGTCTTTAGAGGATGATCGTCAATTTCTCGGAAAGCATCTTGAGACTGTAAACAAGTACACGTTCAAGATGGCTGCGATGGCACCTACGCTCTCGAATGACTCTGGAGATGCGCGAGTCGTGGACTCGAAAAATTTCCCCGTATCGAAGAATATTGCGGCAGCTATGGTGAGGATCAAACCTGGCGCTATGCGGGAGATGCATTGGCATCCGAATGGGAGCGAGTGGCAATACTGGATGCAGGGGAAGGGTCGGATGACGGTGGTCGCGACGGGCGCAACTGCGAGGACTGTAGACTTCCGCGCCAATGATGTCGGATACGTTCCCACCATGTCAGGCCATTGCATTGAGAACACGGGAGACGAAGACATCGTATTCCTGGAGTTATTCAAGGCGTCCTCCTTCGAGGACATCTCGCTGAACCAATGGATTGCCAGGATGCCGGATAGGATGGCAGAGGCGCATCTCAAGATTCCCGTTGAGAAAATACGAATGGCTCCGCAGGAGCGTCTCGCCGTGCTTGCGTTGACCGACTTGGCACCCGGACAGGACTGAGCATGAAGCCCGGTAAAGCCATTGTCGCAGGCGGTTCCGTAGGTGGTCTTTTCGCCGCAGTCCTTCTCGCGCGCGTCGGCTGGGAGATTGTGGTGTATGAACGCTCCTCAAGCGGTCTGTCGGGTAAAGGCGCTGGGCTCGTTCCGCAGATCGAAGTCGGCGACATCCTGCGAGAGATCGGTCAGGAAGACGTACTGAACTCCGGGGTTGTCGCGCATGAGCGTATCTTCTTGAACCGAGCGGGTGAGATCGTCCGAACGGTGCCCGTCCCACAAGCTCAGATGTCGTGGGACCTGCTTTTCAATGCCTTTCGAAGCCAGCTGAGCGAAGGTGAGTACAAGTCTGGAAAAACCGTCGTCGAGGTGGCATCGCATGACCATCATGTAGAGGTGCGTCTCTCAGACGGTTCGCACGACGCCGCGGATCTCCTGGTGGGAGCCGACGGCATTGGGTCCACGGTGCGAGCCTATGTCGCTCCGGGAACCGCCCCACGTTTTGCTGGTTATGCCGCCTTCAGGGGACTCTCCTCTGAAGCATTGCTGCCCGCTCAAAGTGCCGCAATCCTTTCGGACCGTTTCACTTTCTATGACGCTCCATGCATGCAGTTTCTCGGGTATACCGTGGCTGGACCGGATGGCAGTACGGTCGCAGGGAGACGTCGCTACAACTGGGTCTGGTATCGATCCTTGGATGAGTCTCAGCTTGATCGTGCTCTTACCTCCGATCATGGAGTGAGACGTTCCTATTCGGCGCCACCTCTGGGCCTCTCCACATCAACGCTGAAGGACTTGACCGAAAGCGCTGCGGCCTTGCTACCGACCGTAGTCTCCGAGGTGATCGCGAAGGAGCGAGCGCCGTTCGTGCAGGCGATCTTCGATTACGAAGCCCCAGAGCTGGTGCGGGACCGCGTGGTGCTGTTGGGAGATTCCGCGTTCGTGGTTCGTCCTCATACTGCTATGGGTGTATCGAAAGCCGCTGGTGATGCCATGATGTTACGTGATGCGCTTGTAGCAGCTCCCAACCTGAATGAAGCACTCAGGGCGTATGCCAGGGAGCGTAATCGTGTCGGAGCATTGATCGCCAGCTACGGGCGAAGACTTGGTGCGAGTTTTGCTGGTTGCTGATCGAGCCGCATTCTGTCTTCAGATCTCAAGCTTCACCTACGAGCCGCGTGCTCCGCGTCGCGGATGCTAATGCTTCAGCAAACCCGTCAGCAAGGTGGAAAGTCCGTTCCAGAGAATCTGCACACCGATGCAAAGCAGAATGAATGCCATGACGCGAAGAATTCCATGCGCTGTGGATGGCGGTATCGCACGCGTGATTCTCGCCGCATAGGCGTAGCAGTAGTACACAGCGACACTGAGCAGGACGATTGCGGCGAAGAGTCCGAGGTGGCTCAAAGTCATCGCGGTTCTGGTGCCGCCGGAGAAGCGGGCGCTCAGCGTAAGCAATACAACGAGGGTGCCCGGGCCTGAGGTCACAGGGAAGGTGTAGGGATAAAACGCCTTTTCCTGCAGGTTGTTGACGCCGCGAGCGGAAGCAAGCTGAGCTTCTTCACGCTTGTCGTTCGCCATCGCTTCTGAGTCCTTTGCGTTCAGGACGGACCAGCCAATCGCGGCGATCACGATGCCGCCAGAGACTTGAACAATCGGTAGTGATATCCCGAAAAAGTTCAGGATGGCTGAGCCGAGCAGCTCGAAGATGCCAAGAAAAATGATGTTGTTGAGGGCAATTTTGCGAGCGAGCGAGCGGTAGACGCTCGGCGGGACATCTCCGACGAGCCCGAGGAAAACGAGCGAGGAGCCAAGCGGATTGATCAGCGGGAGTAAAGCGCTGAATGCGATGAGAAACGAATTCCAGATGAGCAAAGATGGCTCCCTCTTGCACCATGCTAAACGCGATCGCCGGCCATTCCATGTGCACTGCTAGCAGCTGATCGAGATCTCGCATCCACAGACGATCCAGGGACGTGGGCCCACTGCCTGACGTGTGAAGCCGTAGCACTGAATCGCGCACATAGGCTCGGGCTCGAACAAAATCTCTATAAGGTCTGGCATGGTTTCGGAGAGGCCTCCGGAAAGCTGATGATTCGGTAGGGAGGGCCACCAGATTTTGGTTTCTGTCTGAGGCCGAATTCACTTGCTCGTTGCTCGTGCCGTCGGCTATTTTAGCGACGCCGAAAAAATGCCAGAAATCGAAACGTCATTTGCGGCGGCTTGATCTACTTCACTCCGAGAGTTATTCGATGCCCATTACAAGGCGCCATTTCCTGCAATCTGTCGCGGCCACAGCGACAGTTGCAACGTATCAACCCATCGCTTTCGCTGAAGCTCGACCTGCGATAGCGGGCATCGCCTATAAAGGCGAACACGTCCGCCAGCAGATTGACGGATTCGGTTTCTCTGAGGCGTTCAATCAGAGCGGACTCTTAAGGGTGCTCAGCGAAAAAGATCAGAATGATCTTCTGAACCTCATGTTTTCTCCAGCGGGAGGGATGGGTTACTCCATCTTGCGCAACCAGATCGGTGACGTGGATAAGGCGCGGGCCAACAGCGGGGATGTGCCAACCTTTGAGCCGAAGAAGGGCGAGTTTCAGTGGGCGGGCGATGAAAACGCTGTCTGGTTAATGAACGAAGCGAAGAAGCGCGGATGCACGCGTTTTCTCTCTTCGTGCTGGTCTCCGCCTGCGTGGATGAAGACAAACGGGGCCGTGCACGATAGTGCTCTGAAGAAGGAGTGTTATCAGGATTTCGCGGAGTACCTGGCGACGTATGTGCTCGAGTACAAAGCACGCTTTGGCCTGGACATCTATGCGGTGTCGCCTGCGAATGAACCGAACTTCACGCCGACGTTGAATTATGGATCGTGCAAGTGGACCGGTTCTGAGTTGTCGAAGTTCGTGCGCGAGAATCTTGTGCCCACGTTTGCGGCAAAGAATGTATCGGCAAAGATCGTGGTGGATGAGCATGAGCATTGGAGCGATGAGTACATCAACGTCGTGCTGGATGATGCTGCGAATGCGAAGTCGCTCGAGATCGTGGCCGCTCATGCGTATGCGCCGAACTCTGGTGACTTTGTTTCGATCAGTGCTCGTACCGGACGTTTCCAAAAGGCGCTGAGCCTGGGCAAGCGCGTCTGGGAGACAGAGGTTTCTGTCGGTACGGGGCCGCAGATCACGAACATGAACGATGGCGTTTATTGGGCGCGCGTGATCCATGCACACATGGTCGAGAACGATGTGAGCGCATGGCTCTATTGGTGGGGCGCTGCTTTCAACAACACGCGCAGCGGTTTGATCTGGATCGATTCGGCCAATAAGAAGTACCAGCTGAGCAAGCGCTTCTTTACGATCGGTCAATTTGCGCGCTTCATTCGTCCAGGCTTCCACCGCGTCGATGCGACGCCGAATCCCGCTCCCAATACGTACTTCTCTGCGTATCTTTCGCCCGATGCGAAGCGACTGGTTTGTGTGGCGATCAACGATGATGCCGTGGAGCGTTCGTTCACCATTCAGCCTGGAGGCTTTCCCGCGACGAGCTGCATTGCTGTGCGGACTTCAACGACGGAGACCCACGCAAAGCTTCCGCCGGTCACGTTACAGAATGGCAGCGCTGAAGTGGTCACCGCTCCACTCAGCGTGACAACGTATGTCTTCAACGCATAGAGACGCAGGGCAGAGCAGAAGAATGGGCGAGGCCAATGGCCTCGCCCATTCTTTTGTGGCGATGTTCGCTAGAAGTTATAGCGAGCTTCGAGTTCCATGACGCGACGGCCTGTCTTGTATCCTGCATAGCCGAAGCAGGTGGAGCCTGCCGCGCTGCAGTTACCGTTGTCGCCGTTGACGAGTTGTACGCCGGCGAAGCCTGCGCTGTTGGGGTCGTAGAGAGACAGCGTCGCTTCCTGCGGGTAGCGCGAGCTGAAGGTCGTGAGCGGGTGATTGAGGAAGTTGAAGGCTGCCGCGCGGAACTGCAGGTTACGCGAGTCCTTGATGACGAAGGTCTTCTGCACGGTGAGGTCACTGTTGAAGAAGGCCGGTCCGCGAATGTAGCCAAGGTTGACGGGGCCGTTGACGCCGCTGGAGGGAAGTCCGAAGCAGTAACCGTTGACGTACTGGTTCTTCTTGAGGCCTGCGGTGGGATCGCCAGTGGGGCAGTTGGCGGAGGGGCGCATCGTCGGCTGCAGAAGAACATCCGGCGTGCCGAGGATGATAGTGCTGTTGATGGCGCACGGCGTCGCACCGCCGTTGGAGCAGAATGCGCCGTTATAAGACGAGTTCGCGTTGCCGGCGAGGAAGAAGTTGGGGCTTCCCACGGCTTGCAAGTTCGGTCCGCTCTGCAGGTTCGTGATGCCGGAGATGAGCCAGTTGTTGACGACTCCGCGCAGGAGGCGGCTGGGGGAGTGGAAGCTGTTGCCGACGTCGAACGAGTAGCTCAGGTTGAGGATGTGCGTGCGATCAAAGGCTAGAGGGCCGTAGTTCGCGCGAAGGTTTGTAGGGTCTCCGGTGAGGCCGTTGCTATAGGCGCCACGTACGCCCTGCGCACGGCTCCATGTGTAGTTGAGACCGTAGTTCAAGCGACCCTTCTGGCGATTGAGGGAAGCCTGGAGAGCGTTGTAGTTGGCATAGGTGATGTGGCGAGGCACTCCGATGTGCGCATAGAACGGATACCGACGGTAGTCATTCTGCTGTGCCGTGGAGATCGTCGTGGGATTGGGGACCTGACCGTAGTAGGTCGAGTTGGGATTCGGATCCGGACGGAAGAACGCACCGATGGGGATCGCGTTGATGTCGCGCAGATCGTTCGAGTTGACGGAGGTGTTGGATGCGTTGTCCGTCAACAGATCTGTGCTGGTGTTGCCAACGTAGGCGATATCGAAGACGGAGTTGCCGGGCATGCGCTGAGAGACTGAGAAGCTATAGGTCTCCGTGAGCGGTTGGCGGTTGTCCTTGGGGTCGAGAGCGAAGACGTTGCCGCCATAGCTCGTGACGCAGAGCGCCTGCTGCGAGGTCGTGGGGCACGGCATTGACTGGCTTGCTGCGACGCTCTGCAGTTGATTGAACGCCGTGTAGCCGTTTGGCCCGCTGTAGTTCAGTGTGAAGATTCCCTCAGGAGTGGAGGCGGGGCCGATGAAGTCATTCCATGAGTCGTGTGCGCGATACATGCCCCAGCCACCACGAATGATGGTGTTGCCGGTGCCGAAGGCATCGAAGGCGAGACCGAAGCGTGGCGAAACGAAAGCCCAGCGTCCGGGAGCGCCGGAGCTTGCGGCGCCGTTGTATCCAGCATTCGCATTCAGGTTGCGATCACCACCAGCCCAACGAACGCCGGGGAAGAAGGCCGAGCCGTCGCCGTTGATGACGCCGGTCGTATGCGGGTCGGTCTGATAGAGAGCATCGCTGAAGATCGGCAGACCGAGGCCGTGCTTGTCGCGCCAGGGGCCGAGGTGATCGAAGCGGACTCCATAGTCGAGCGTAAGGCGCTTGGTGATCTTGTAGCTATCGGTGACGTAGCCAGAGACTGTCCAGTAGAAGAGGTTCGTCGGCTGGTTCTTGTTCTGCTGTGTATAGGAGCCCATTGCGCCGAGGAAGAGGTCGGCGAGATAGTTCTCAGCGCAACCTGCAGCGCCACCGCACTGCGTCACGTTGCCGATGTAATAGGTGGCGATGGTGCCGTTTGTCTGTGGGCTGAGGTTGGTCTGGTTGGCGGTGTCGCGCTCTGCATAAACGCCAACCTTGAAGGTGTGATCGCGCCAGACGTAGGAGAAGTTATCGCCCCCTGAGGGGAGGAACTTCTTCGCGAAGTACTGGCCTGCGGAGAAGTCAGGAAGGATCGCGAAGGGAAGCGGTTGTGCGCCCGTCGTGCTGTAGGTCGCAAAGCTCGGCAACTGTGTGGTGGCGGTCGGGAAGAACTCCGCACTGGAACTGTAGCCCCATGTGGACTGCTGCAGCGCGTTCTTGTTGCCGGGGTTGTAATACTGCTCCGAGGTGGAGATGCCGACGAACATTTCGTTCGTCATGTGCTGGCTGATCACCCGAGTGTAGTTGATGCTGCCGAGGTTCGAGCGTGAAGTGGAGTTCGTCTTGCCAGGGGTGTTGACTCCGCCGAGGATCGCGGAGTTGCTGGTGCCCGGCGAGTAGTAGATGTTCTCCGGGATGCCGGTCGTGGTGCCGAACTGTCCGTTATACACAACGTAGATCTTGTTGGAGTCGTTCATTGCGTAATCAACGCGAAGACGAGTCTGGAAGAGGTTCGGGTTGATCGTATTCAGTGTCTTATAGTTGAAGCCCTTCACCGTGGGGCCGGTGGGAAGCGGATACAGACCGTTGAGGACGGCGGCCATGTTGGGTTCGATGCCACCCGTGAGTACACCGCCCGTGAAGTTACGCGTTTGGCCGGTTGCCGAGAGATAACCCGCGTTGGTGGTGGCCGGAAGAGCGCACTGATGCAGGTAGTTCACCAGCGTGCCTGAGGCGTTGCACTGTGTGGTCAGCGTTCCCTGATCGACGCCGAGGTAGTTGGAAAGGGACTGCACGGAGAAGTCGCCGTTGCGCATGGCCTGCGTCGGCACGAGCGCCTGCAGGAGTGCCTTGGTCGGATTGCCGTACGCATAAGAGTTCTGCTGGACGTAGCCTTCGCCGTTGAACTGGAAGGTCAGCTTGTGATTCTTGTTGAAGCTGGTGCCGGGGATGATGAGTGGTCCGCCTACGCCGACACCGGGGTAAAGGTAGCGATCAGGTAGCTGCGGAAGACCCTGGTATTTGGCGAACCAGTCCTGCGCGTTCATCGCGTAGTGGCGCACATAGAGCTGCGCGTTGCCGTGGTAGTTCTGGCCGCCCGACTTACCTACAGCCGTGATGACCGTGGGACCCTTCGCCGTATCGGCGCCGAAGTTCGAGGTCTCGATCTTTACCTCCTGCACCATGTCCATGTTCACGATCTGTGTCTGGCCAGCTCCCGAACCGGGGTCGGTAACGTTGGCGCCGTCCGCGATAACGCTTGCGCCGTTTGCGGTGGCGCCGTTGCCTACGTAATTGGCGAGGCCCGAGTAAGAGCCCGCAACTTCCGCCGAGCCACTGGAGTTATCGAGGCCGCTCTGCACCTGAGAGAAGCCTGCCTGCGTACGCAGCAACTCTGAAACATCGCGGCCGACGGTGGAAAGCTTCTGAATGTCTTTGGCGGTGATGAGGGAACTGCGCTCGCCTGAAGTGGCGATATCGGTGTTGGCTTCGACCGTGACGCTGACATTCTCCGAACCGATCTGCATCTTCAGTTCAGCGATGTTGAGCTGGTCGTTCGGATGAAGCTCGATGTTCTTCGTCAGCAGCGTCTCGAAACCTTCGCGTGTGATCGTCAGCGTGTAGGTCGCTGCGGGGACGAAGTTGAAGTTGAAGACGCCTGACGCATTCGTTGTGGTCTTGCGCTGGTCGCGGCTCTTGCTGTTACGCAGCACGACGAGCGCACCGGGAATTCGGGCTCCTGAAGAGTCGACAACCGTGCCGCTCATGGAACCGTTGATCGTCTGCGCCAGAAGGCTGCTGCGAAGCATGCAGCTCAATGCGCAGAGGATGACGAAGAGAGTCGTTTTGCGGAAGAAATGGCTCATGAAGTTCACCAGATAATGCTTTGCTGAAAACGTAAGTTTCTCTGCGGTCGCCGAGGAACGGCTCGGCGACCGTGGGGAAGGAGCGGCGAGGTGCAGCTACTGCACCGTCAAAGTGACAGCGGCTGTCTCGGAGCAGGTCACGACAGTCCCACCCGCAGGAGTTGCCGTGCATCCTGAGGCATAGCCGCTATAGGTGTAAGCCGCACTCGTAGTGGCTGAGGCAGTGACGGTCACGTTGTACGTTCCCTTCGGTGTGTCGCCGTGAAGTTGTGAACCTCCGCACCCGCTTGCGGTGATTGACAGACCGAGTCCCACGACAGCGAGCATCGCGGAAAGGCCGTGGCGCCAGGCGCCGTGAAGATGGCGGCGCTTCCAGAACGCGAGCGGTGCCAGAAGTGTGAGGGAGGTGAGGATGCCGAGCCATGTGTTGCTGAACGAACCGGTGACCGGCTGAGATACGACAGGAGTCTGTCCTGTGAGGATCGTCAGCGTTACGGTTTGCGGCGCATCCGTCGCGAGCAGGAAGCGATTCGGGCTGAAAGAGCAGACGGTGTTTGCCGGAAGCCCGGAGCACTGCATGCCGATCGAACCAGCGAATCCGCCCAGTGCGGTAACGGTGAGGTTTTTGCTGACGGAGCCGACTTGAGCCACAGAGAGTGCGTTGGTTGCCGGTGTCACGATCACTGTGGGATAGGTGACGATGATGGTCGCTGTTCCCGAAGAGGTGAGGTAGTTCACATCACCCGCGTACGTTGCCGTGATGACATCCGTACCCGCAGGCAGGGCGGTGGTCTGCAAGGTTGCGACGTACGAAGAGCCGGACGCCGTGAGCGACGCAGTGCCCAACGTCGTCGTTCCGACGCTGAAGGTCACCGTGCCGGTGGGAGGCGTGGTGGCGCCTGGCACAACCTTCGCGGTGAACGTGACAGACTGCGAGACGCTCGACGTTACAGGATTTGCTCCTGCTCCTGAGATGGTGAGCGAGGTTGTGGAGGCCACCTTGCTGACGGTGACGGTGATGCAGGAGTTCGCCGGGCGATAGCTGTTGTCGCCCGTGTAGCTGCCGCACACGGTGTGCGCACCGCCGGTCAAGCCGGTGAGCGTGATCGTCGTGATCCCCGAGCTGTTGATGGCGGTGCCGGTGCCTTGCGAGTTGCCATCGACCGTAAAGCTCACCGTGCCGGTGGGCGTGCCTGCAACGGCGGAGGTGACCGCCGCCTGCACGGTCACCGGCGATCCGAAGACTGCGGTGCCGGAGGTCTGTGTGAGCGTGAGCGTGTCCACCGCGAGATCAACGCCGAGTCCGGTGAGGGTCAGGGTCTTGGTCGCGTTGATGGCATTGCTGTTGAAGGTGAGAACGTCGGTGGCAGCACCAACGGTCGTCGGCGTGAACACTGCAGAGAGCGAGCAGCCGTATCCGCTGGCAAGTGTTGAAGCCGCGGCGCACCCGTTGGTGCTCGGCGCGGTGACGCTGAAGTATGTGGGCGTGGTCGACACCGCGACATAAAGAGGCGTGCCGAAGATGAGGGAAGTGTTGCCCGCGTTCGCGATCGTGGCGTTCTGCGAGGAGGTGCTTTGCGGAATCTGCACACGGCCCAGCGCGAGCGTGCCTGCGCTGCGGTTCAGCTTATCGACGACAGCGGTCGTGCGATCCGCGACGTAAGCATTGCCTGCGTTGTCCACCGCGACCGCGTACGGAGCGACGACGGTTCCGCTGATGAGGTACTGGTCGTTCGTGTTGAAGGAGGTTCCTTCAAGCGGGATTTTAACGACGCGCGCGTTGCCCGAATCGGCCACATACACGCTGCCAGAAGCGTCCGTTGCGACGCTGGTCGGCTTGGAAAACGCGGAGCTGATCAGGACAGCGTTACGGCCGACATAGGCGATGCGCGATACCGCGTTGGCACCGTAGTCGGCGACGAAGAGATTACCGCTCGCGTCGGTAGCTAGAGCGATCGGTGAAGTGAACGTACCGACTGAAAGCGTACTGGCCGACGAGGGAACGCCACCAATGTTGAGCAGTTCCGTAACCGTGGTCTTCGCGGTGTCGGCCACATAGAGATTGCCGGCAAAGTCGAGCGCGATGCCGGTCAGCGTTGAACCACTGCCGGTGTAGATCACGCTTTGCGAAGCGTTGGCCAGTGCGCCGGAGACGACAGGGACCTTCACAACGCGAGCGTTACCGGAGTCTGCGATGAAGACGTTGCCTGCGTTGTCGAGTGCAACGGCGGTCGGCGCTTTGAGTCCGGTACCGATGCTCGTGGGTGTTCCCGTGCCGCCCGCGTAGCGAAGCACGGAGTTTGCAGAGGAGTCGGCGACGAAAACGTTGCCGCTTCCATCGACCGCAACTGCTCCAGGCTGCGTGAAGCCGCTGCCGATTGCAGAGAGCGTGCCGGGGTCGTTGGTCTCCAGCGCACCCTGACCCGTGCCGGAGAGCAGCGCAGTTGCAACGGCTACACCGCTGCTGTTGTTCAGCGTGACGGCGCCTGTCTGCAAGCCAACGGCGGTGGGAGTGTAATTCACGTTGACGGTGCAGGTGCCGTTCGCCGCGTAGGCGGCAGCCGCGCAGGAGCCTGCCGTATAGGTGAATCCCGCGCCGGATGAGGTGATGCTGCTTACACCGGTGCTTGCGGTGAAGACGAAGGTGACACTCGTGTTCGATGTGGATACGGCTGTGCCGACCGTTGAAGAACCGAGCGGGATGCTGTTCAGGTTCGCGACGTTGAGGTTATTTCCGCCGGAGTAGCCCAGGTAATACATCTCGTTGTAGCGGCTGACGCCGACTGCGCCGCCAGAGTATCCGCTGTAGACCGGGAACTGCTTGGAGGTCACCACGGCGTTGTTGACTGCAGGGAACTCGTAGATGAGATAGGGGCTGGCCGAAAGCGTGACGTAGAGGTTGCCGAGGTAGTCGGTGGAGAGGCCGCCGATGGTGGAAAGGCCGTTGCCAAACGCGACGGGTGTCGTCGTGCCTGCAGCGATGCTCGTCAGCAGTGTCCCGTTGGTATAGAACACATCGCCCGCCGGATCGACGGCGATCTGCGCGCTGGCAGAAGCAGCGGATACGTTGGAGGCAACCAGGCTCGGCGTGTAGGTGCCGCCACTCGTGCCCTTCGTGAACTTGAGAATGCAGGCGTTGGTGCAGCTACCGTTTGAGTAGATATTCAGCATGTATGCGTTGCCGCTCGCATCCATCGCCATGTCCACGGGCTGATAGTAGTACGCGGCCACGGCGCCGACGCTGCCGAACTGGTAGCAAGCGGAAACCGTGGGGGAGTACGACGCACAAGACGGCGTGCTGCTGGTGATGGTGATGCCCGTCGCATACGTGTTGTTCAGGTAGGGGAACTCCACGACATTTCCGCCGTAGGGATTCGGCACGTAGAGGTTGTTTGCGGAGTCGACGTACACGTTACGCGCGCCGCTGAATCCGGTGGCGATCTGCACCGGCGTTGTCGTGCCGCGTGGAAGCCAATACAGAATGGCGCTGTTGCTGTAGGTCTCGTTGACGTAGAAGAGGTCGCCGTTGCTGTTCACCGCGAGATGGCCCACGATGGGGCTGGGGAAAGAGGCCAGCACATTTTTGCTGGCGCTGGCGGTTGCCGTAGGTACCGTCTGCGACCGCAATGGCTGACCCAGCCCCAAAACTGCGAGGAGAAGGGCAAAGAACACAGTCGCCCGCTGCGCGGTGAGTCTGTTCGGAAGAAACTTGAAAGGCATGAAATCACTCCAGCTCGGTTCAGTGGGCTGTTTTCAGGCGCAGGTTCGCGTTGCAGATCTCAGGGGTCTCCTGATGCATCCGCGAAGATAGAGCGCGTGCGAAGAACAGCTTTTTAGAACGGGCGAAATATATTGAGAGCGGTTCTTACCTGTCAATTGTTTTTGTGAAGAAAAATCACAATATTCGACGAAAAATCGAATTGTCTTGAGAGAAAACGATTACCTGATTCTTCGACAGATGGGTTGCGAGGAAGGAAGTACGTCGCATTGCGTCGATCGCACAAAAAAATCCGATAGGGCTCGAATGTGTCTTCGGCGATCCATCTGCAGACAGGTTGTATCGTGTCCGGGCTGGTTTGTAGCGCGTTGTCCTATCATGGGGGAATACGAAAGACGCTCATGAAAACGATCAGCAAGTCGAACAAACTGTCGCACGTCCTCTATGACATCCGCGGGCCCATCACCGAACGGGCCAAACAGATGGAGGATGAAGGACAGAAGCTCATCAAGCTCAACATCGGCAACCTGGCCGTGTTCGGCTTCGATGCGCCCGAAGAAGTGCAGCGGGATATGATCCGCAACCTGCCGAACTCGGCAGGGTATTCAGACAGCAAAGGCATCTTTGCGGCTCGTAAAGCGGTGATGCACTACACCCAGACACAAGGCGTGCAGGGTGTCACGCTCGATGACATCTATCTTGGGAACGGCGCGTCCGACCTGATCGCGATGGCGGTGAACGCGTTACTCGACGACGGCGATGAACTGCTGCTGCCGACACCCGACTACCCGCTGTGGACGGCGGTCACGAGTCTCTCTGGTGGAAAGCCCGTTCACTATCTCTGCGATGAGGCGAACGACTGGATTCCGGACCTCGACGACTTGCGCTCGAAGATCACACCGCGCACGAAGGGCATCGTAGTCATCAACCCGAACAATCCGACCGGCGTGGTCTACTCCGATGCGGTGCTGCGCGAGATCGTGGCGATCGCTCGTGCGCATGGGCTGGTCCTCTTGGCGGACGAGGTCTACGACAAGGTGCTATACGACGAGGTGAAGCACACCGCGTTGGCGAGCCTGTCGACGGATGTACTGACGCTAACCTTCAACTCGTTGTCGAAGAGCTACCGCGCGTGCGGCTACCGCGCCGGCTGGCTGGTGGTGACGGGTGACAAGAGCCGTGCCCGCGATTACATCGAAGGCCTCGACATGCTCGCCAACATGCGGCTGTGCGCCAATGTGCCGGGGCAGTGGGCGATCCAGACAGCCCTGGGTGGTTATCAGAGCATCGTGGACCTGGTACAGGAGGGCGGACGCCTGCGTCGTCAGCGCGATCTTGCCTATGAACTGATCACCGCTATTCCGGGCGTGAGTTGCGTAAAGCCTCAGGCTGCGCTGTATATGTTTCCGCGCCTCGATCCGAAGGTCTATCCGATCAAGGACGATCGGCACTTCTTCATGCAGATGCTCGAAGAGACGCGCGTGATGCTGGTGCAGGGGACTGGCTTTAATTGGCCGCATCCCGATCACTTCCGCATCGTCTTCTTGCCGCACGAGACGGATCTACGTGAAGCGATCGGTCGCATCGCCAAGTTCCTTGAGGACTACCGCAAGAAGCTCGGCACCGCGTGACTCAATTGCAGAAGTGGCTCCTCTGAAGACGTGATTGGATCTCTTCATGGGATGCCCTTTGGCGATGGATCACCTGCCAGTGACGGCTAAAGACGATGTTCGCAACGCAACGATCGGCAATGGCCGATGCTCGTCATCATGTCTCCGAGCAACTCGGATGATCACGGCGAGTCAGGCGAAGATTGCGTTTCGCAAAGCCATTTGACACGCGTTTCACACTGTGTCAGGCTTGTGGCTTACCACCCCGCAACGACGTATGAACGAAATCCTTGTGCAGTAGAACCAGAGTAGCCACTACTGCATGTGAACCTCCTTCTTGGGTGTGACGCGGTCGCGTTGGCATCTGGGAACGAGTGTAGGTAGTTCCGTTTCACAGACCGGAAATCCGGCCTGCAGGATGCGTGTTTTCAGGGCTCGGTGTGTCCTGTACTTGTCCAGATTCTCCGGTGATGTATTGCATTTTCTGGAGGACGTAAATGACTCAGTTGTTTTCTGCATTGAAGCGGAGAAAGCTGTCCGCTATTGCAAGTGTGGCGTTTCTAGGTCTTGGTTGTTGTGCTGCTGTTGCGCAGACCGCTGTAGACGGCGCGGTTGGTGGAACGGTTGTGGACGCTTCGGGCGCCGCGATTCCTAATGCGAAGATCGTTGTGCACAGCACGGCGACGAACGCGGAGTCGACGGTCAAGGCCGATGCGGCTGGCTACTTCCGTGCTCCGCGTCTCATTCCGGGCGACTACACGGTGAGCGTCAGCTCCGATGGCTTCGCGTCCTACATCGCGCAGCACGTCATCGTGCAGGTGGGTAAGCTCACCGAGGTAACGCCGAAGCTCACGCTTGGAGCCTCGCAGACGACAGTACAGGTCTCCGGCGATGTCCCGCTGATCAACACTGAGTCCTCCGACTACACTACCGACTTCAATCCCACGGCGCTGAGCTCGCTGCCGATCAACGGTCGCCACTGGACGAGCTTCGCGCTCCTCAGCCCCGGCGTTACGCTGGGCAATAGCGCTTTCGGTCTCGTTAGCTTCCGCGGCGCCAGCAACCTGCAAAACAATTTTCTCGTGGACGGCGTGGATGACAACGATGCCTTCCAGTCCGTCGAACGTGGCTACACGCGTGTGGGCTACTCCACCGCAGAAGATGCCATCCTCGAGTTTCAGGTGCTCACCTCGAACTTCTCCGCGCAGTACGGTCGTGCGTTGGGCGGCGGTGTAAACGCGGTGACCCGCTCCGGTGGAAACACCTTCCACGGTGACGCATTCGAGTATTACCGTGACAACGACTTCGGAGCGACGAACCCTTTCAACATCCTTCAGACCATCCCTACCTACCAGTGGGTGAAGCCGAAGGACAAGCGCCACCAATACGGCGGCAGCTTCAGCGGCCCAATCATCAAGGACAAGCTCTTCTTCCTCTTCGCCTTCGATCAGCAAAAGCGTAACTTCCCGATCGTGGCTGTACCGACGCCGCAGTTCACCGCATACTCCAATGCGGCCTATAACAACTGCAGCAACGGTGCCGGCGGTACGGTGGACGCCGTCACTTGCGCTCTCAACCGTGGCGTGACAGCGGCGCAGATTACCGCTGCTGAAAATTTCATCACGGCACAGTCTGGCATTGCGCCGCGTCAGGGCAACCAGATCATCAACTTCCTGAAGCTCGACTATAAGATCAACGACAAGAACCAGGCGTCGATCTCCTACGACCGTATGCGTTGGGATTCGCCGAACGGCATTCAGACCAACCCCGTAGTCCGCCGCGGTATCACTTCGCTCGGCAACGACTACGACAAGGTGGACTCGATCATCGGCAAGGTCACGACCATGATCACGCCGAAGCTCTCGAACGAAATTCGAATCGGCTACGGTCGCGAGTACGACAGCGAAAACCAGACCCCCGCGCTCTCCATTGAGCCTGTTGGCAACGGCGGTCTGCCTCCCGGTGCAAGCATCTCCAGCAACTCGGGCTTTGTCATGGGAACGCCTTCTTATATTCCGCGCACAAACTATCCTGACGAGCGCGTCATCGAAGCCACCGACAACGTCAGCTGGTCCAAGGGGCAGCACACGCTCACGATGGGCGTGAACTTCCACTACGTGCAGGACAACATCATCGACGTCGATTACAAGTACGGCGTCTTCAACTACACTCGCGCAGCCGATTTCTTCACCGACTACGCGTACTACATGGGCAATACCGCTGCCACTTGCAACAATCAATTCACCTCGGGCGCTGGCACCGGCCTGCCTTGCTACACAACGATGCAGCAGGCCTTCGGTCGTGCACAGTTCGTGTATCACACCAACGAATATGCGGCCTATGTGCAGGACGACTGGAAGATTCTTCCGCGTCTGACCCTGAACCTCGGAGTTCGCTACGACTTCGAGCAGCTGCCCAACCCGAAGATCCCCAGCGCTGCGGCACAGACCGCGTACAAGCCGAGCGATAAGGACAACTTCGCTCCTCGTATCGGCTTCGCATGGGATGTCTTCGGCACGAACAAGACGCTCGTACACGGTGGATACGGCATCTATTACGGCCGCATTCAGAACGGCAATATCTTCCGTATGTTGTCCGCTACTGGCAGCTCTGGCGCTCAGTTCCAACTCTCCACCAGCCAGGCGAATGGCGCCACGGTCCGCTACCCGAACATCGTTTCGACCGCTGTAGCTCCGGTTGCTTCGAACGTCGCAGCCTTCGCTCCCAACTTCCAGGTGCCGTACTCCACGGAAGCGGAACTTGCGTTGCAACAGGACCTTGGCTACAAGACCGTGCTGGGAATCGCCTATCTTGGGTCCTTCGGTCGTAAGCTTCCAACGCTCATCGACACCAACATCAACAGGAACGTAAGCACGCTCTCGTCGATCTCCTTCACCGGCGGTCCGCTGGCAGGGAACACATGGAGCATCCCGGTATACACCGCACGTTCACTCACCAATGCAGCGAACGGCGTTCCGTACGTGGCTTACTCTCAGCTCTTCTCCGCAGCCAACAGCAGCTACAACGCTCTGGCTGTGACGGTCGAGCATCGCATGGCGCAGGGTGTTCAGCTTTCCGCAAGCTACACCTTCTCTAAGGCGATGGATTACCTCTACAACCAGACCGCGATCCCTACGGAAACCAACGATCCGACGGATCCGAACACGCTGGCGTATGACAAGGGACGTTCGGTCAACGACATACCACAGCGCTTCACCGGCAACATCACCTTCCAGCCGACCTTCAAGATCGAGAACAAGATCGCGAGCCAGGTTGCGAATGGATGGACGCTCGCTCCTGTCTGGACCGTGCAGTCGGGCGTTCGCTACAGTATGGGCCTCTCCGGTGGTACCGCTGTTACGGGTGCTTCGGCTTCGTCCTTCAACGGAACCGGTGGCGTCAACGTGGTGAACTTCCGCGCTTACCGCAACCTCGGCAACAACGCATCGCTGCCGGGCGTGGAACGCGATCAGTTCAAGTACGCCAATATCGATGAGGTCGATCTGCGCCTTTCGCGTGGCATCACCTTCATGGAGAAGTACAAGCTGACGCTCGCAGCGGAGGTCTTCAACATCCTGAATCGCCAGCAGTTCTCCGGCTACAACACGACCGCCTACACGCTGTCGGGCTCGGCAGCCGCTGGCTACACCGCCGCTTATCAGTCGACCTTCGGTACGCCGAGCCAGTCGGGCAACACTATCTATCGCGAACGCCAGCTCCAGCTCTTTGGACGCTTCGAGTTCTAAACCGCACACGCAGCAGGACTTGCTGGAAAGCGTAAGGCTTTCCAGCAAGTCCGTTTCATTCTGCTGAAAAACCCGCGAGTTTCTTGGGAATTTCGCGCTATGATGTTCTTGATCGCTTCAAACCCCTATCAATCAAGCTGTTTCGTAGTCGGTAGCTTCACGCATTCCTAACCATTCGGTTTCGCAAGGCGTTTTCCCGATGATGACTCGACGTACCCCTGGTGTATCTCGACGCCGCAGCTCTGTCGTACTCGCGAGCCTGCCGTCGCTTGCTGTTGCTCTCTTGGTTTCCGCTGCAGGGTTTGCTCAAGCGAGCCCCGAATCTACTCGCGCTCAAGCTGTGTTCCAGCAGAGTTGTTATGGTTGCCACACTGCGAAGATGAAGGGCGGCCTGCGCGTCGACTCGCTCCCGGCGATGCTGAAGGGCGGCGATAGCGGCCCGGCCGTTGTCCCCGGCGACCCTGATGCCAGCCTGCTGCTCAAGGCGATCCGCTACAAAGATCAAGAGCTGCAGATGCCGCCGAAGGGCAAGCTGCCCGACGCGGACATCGATGCCGTGGCAGCCTGGATCAAGGCCGGGGCGCCTGATCTGCCAGTCGTGGCTGACGCCAGCAACGCTCCGAAGGCGAGCCTTGCTTCTGCCAAGGAACAGTACTTCGAGAATAAGGTTCGGCCGCTGCTTGCGGCCAACTGTTACACCTGTCACACGAGTCGCGCCGCAGGCGGTCTTCGGCTGGATTCGCGCCAGGCGATCCTCACCGGTGGCAAAGACGGCCCGGCGGCGAATCTGCAGGACCCTGACAAGAGCTTGCTTCTCACTGCGGTGCACTATCTCGATCGCAATCTGCAGATGCCGCCGAAGAAACCTCTGGATCCGACGCAGACCGCAGTGCTGGAACAATGGATCAAAGATGGCATGGTGTGGCCGGCGGGCGATGAGCGCATGAACGCCGTCGTCACGGACAAGGACCGCAAGTTCTGGTCATACCAGGTTCCAGCGATGCCAGCGGTACCGGACGTCAAGTCCGCCTGGGCCTACAACGACATTGATCGCTTTCTGCTGGCGAAGATGGAGGCGGAGCACCTGACGCCCGTCGCCGACGCCGACAAACGCACGCTGCTGCGTCGCGTCACCTTCGATCTGACGGGGCTGCCACCAACGCCCGTTGAGATCAACGCCTTCCTGCGCGACAAAACGCAGAATGCGTACGAAAAGGTTGTTGATCGTCTGCTCGCGTCGAAGGCGTACGGCGAGCGCTGGGGCCGCATGTGGATGGACGTGGTGCGATACTCCGACACCACCGGCGAAGGCGCGGATTATCCGATACCCGAGATGTACAAATATCGCGACTACATCGTCGCGTCTTTCAATGAGGACAAGCCTTACGACCGTTTCATCCGCGAGCAGATCGCGGGTGACCTGCTGCCGTATAAGAGCGAGCCTGAGCACTGGAACAACGTCATCGCTACAGGCTATGTCGCGAACGCGAACCGCTACGAGGACCACGTATCCGACACCGTCGACAACATCGGCTATGCGTATCTCGGCACTTCCATTGCGTGCGCGCGTTGTCATGATCACAAGTTCGACCCAATCCCAACGGCGGATTACTACGGGATCTATGGCATCTTCGCGAGCACAGTCTACTCGACCTCTGGCGCGGAAGAATCTCGCTATGAACGCAACATGGTTTACCGCGACCCGAACGTCGTGAAGTCGCAGAAGTACATCGACTTCGAAGCGCAGTTGAAGCCGATCGCCGATTCCATCCATGCTGTACATCAGCTTCCGTACTTCGACGATATCCTGCCAGCGCTTGAAGCCCGCCGCATGGCGCTCTTCGCGAACGTGCCAAAGTTTGAGGATGCCTACGCGGTGATGGAGGGCAAGCCGCATGATGAGTACATCCAACATCTCGGCGACAAGAAGAATCTGGGCGACAGGGTTCCACGCCATTTTCTGCAGACGCTGGGCAATTGGCAGATGCCCGCAGACACGAAAGATAGTGGCCGTCTCGAACTGGCGAACTGGATCGCGTCGCCGCAAAATCCTCTTACGGCGCGCGTGATGGTGAACCGCTTGTGGCAAGGCCACTTCGGCACGGGTATCGTCGCCACGCCAAATGATTTTGGTGTGCGTGGTGTCGCTCCCAGCAATCAGCCATTGCTGGATTATCTTGCAGTGAGCTTTATGAAGAATGGCTGGTCCATGAAGGCCATGCAGCGCGAGATGGTTTTATCTCACGCGTATCGCCTCTCCAGCGACGACTCTGAAGCGAACGCGAAGATCGATCCCGATGATGTCACGTTGTGGCGTCACGCTCGTTCACGCATGGACGCGGAAGAGATTCGCGATGCCATGTTGCAGACCTCCGGTCTTATCGACGAGTCGCCGGCAGGTGAGCATCCTTTCCCCGCAGAAGGGCAGTGGAACTACTCAGGCCATGTGCCTTTCCATGCGGTGTATGAGACGAACCGCCGCACGCTCTACGTGATGACGCAGCGCAGTCGTCGTCATCCCTACCTCGGCATTTTTGATGGTGCCGACAGCACGATGAGCGTCGGAACGCGGGATCACAGCATCACGCCGTTGCAATCGCTCTACTTCATGAATGGCGATTTCACGAAGCAATGCGCGGCACGGCTTACGACCGGCATTCTCGCGGTGCACCTGAAGGAAGACGAACAGATCAATCGCGCCTTCTTGCTTATCTACGGCCGTAGCGCAACGAAGGACGAAATCACCCATGCACAGGAGTTCCTGCATTCGGTTTCCGCGATTTACAAGCAACACGGAAAGCCCATGGCGACAGGGATGGGTGCAGGACTCCATCAAGTAGCGATGACCAATACCCCTGCAGCGACGACACCGCCGCTCGCCGATAACGAAGCTTACACACAGGCCTTTGGCAACTTCATTCAGGCGCTCTACGCCAGCAACGAGTTCATGTTCCTTGACTAGCTTTTGTACGCCCAGACCTTCGGGAGACCGCTCATGTTTGCAGGAAATCGTTTGAACCGTCGTCACTTCATCAAGTCGCTTGCAGGCTCATCGTTGCTGCTGCCTGGCATGATGCATGAGCTTCTGGCGCAAGAGAATATCTCGCAGCCGGACCCCTCGAATCCACTCGCGCCGCGCAAACCGATGTATCCCGCGAAGGCCAAGCGCGTCATCTTCCTTTATATGAGTGGCGGTGCCTCGCATGTGGATACCTTCGATTACAAGCCGAAGCTCATTCGCGATACAGGCAAAGCCTACAAGGGCGACTATCTCTCCGCACCGCGTTGGGACTTCCAGCGTTACTCGAAGGCTGACACGATGGTCAGCTCGCTCTTTCCGCATGTGGGCTCGATGATGGAAGAGATCTGCGTCATCAACTCCATGCGCAACGACTTCCCGAACCATGTGCAGGCTGTGATGGGATTGCATGGTGGCTCTGTCTTGCAGCAGCGTCCCAGCATGGGGTCATGGGTCACCTACGGTCTAGGCACAGAGAACCAGAACCTCCCCGCGTTCATGGTGCTTGCCCCCGAGATGCCTTACGGCGGCTCGCTCGTCTGGGACTCCAATTTTCTGCCCGCTTGTTATCAAGGTGTTCACGTCGACGATCCGAAGAATCCGATTCCCGACATGCACCCTACGGATATGCGCGAGGTGCAGGACAAAGAGCTTGGACTCATCAACTACTTCAACACCAAGCATGAGTCGACACGCGAGAGCGACCGTATGCTCGCTGCGCGCATCAAGAGCTACGAGACCGCGCATGGAATGCAGGTGCAGGCGCCTGAAGCCTTCGATCTGACGAAGGAGTCCGACGCGACGTTGAAGATGTACGGGCTTGAGCGCGGCAGCACGAAGGGCTTCGCGTGGCAGTGCCTCATGGCACGGCGGCTCGCGGAACGCGGTGTGCGCTTCATTGAGTTGATCGACATCGGCTCGCTGCAGCTCGTCAACTGGGATGCTCACGCGGACATGCAGACGCATGTGCCGCTGGCGCGCAATGTCGATCAGCCCATCGCGGCTTTGCTGAAGGACCTCAAGTCTCGAGGGATGCTCGACGACACGCTTGTGGTATGGTCCACCGAGTTTGGCCGCACGCCGGGCGATCCGAACCCGCAGGCCAAAGGCCGCGCACATCACTCCAAGTGCTACAGCTCGTGGATGGCGGGCGGTGGTATCACGGGCGGCATCACGTATGGCTCGTCCGATGACTACGGTTATGAGATCGCCGAGAACCAGTGTCACGTGCATGATATGCACGCGACGATGTTGCATCTGCTCGGCATCGACCATACCAAGCTCACTTATAAACATGCCGGGCGCGACTACAGACTCACCGACGTCTCCGGGCGCGTCATCAAAGACATCCTCGTTTGATGGTGTTTGAACTACGAATTCTCTTCAGCGAGCAACAGATCGGCGAGCGCATCGCAGCCCACCGCGAGCATCGTGTCTTGTGCCGGGCCGAAGTCTTCAAGCCAGCCATCGGTCGCGCGGTTTGCGTGAACGGCCAGCAGCGCGGCGGCTATCATTCCGACAGCGCGCCCTACGACAAGCACTGTCTCCGCTTCCATATCGAGGGCATCGGCTCCGCGCCGTCGATAGGCTTCGAGCACTGCGGCGGGGTCCGAGTCGACGCCAGCGACAGGCCGTCCCTGCGCGAGATAGTAGCTGTCCGTCGATGCCACGGTAGCATCGCGAGAGGTAATGTCACGCTTCTTCGCTGCATTGCGCAACGCAGCCAGCATCACGTCATCAGCTGCGGCATCTTGGCCTGCGGAAGCGTAAAAACTCGCTGCTCCACCGCCGCGCAGAGCGTTGTTGACCACGAGCAGGCTCCCCAGGGGGATCTCTGCTCGCAGCGCACCCGTGCCTCCAACGCGCAGCGCATAGCGGCAGCCGAGTGCGGCGGCTTCCACCATCGCAATCTCTGTCGATGGCCCGCCAATGCCGGTGGAACAAACGCCCAGCTTTACTCCGCGATAAGCTCCAACGCCGATGCGATACTCACGGTTCTGACCGATAATTTGGAAATCATCGAGCAGGGCCGCGAACCGATCCACGCGTCCAGGGTCGCCAGGGAAGAGAACAGCAGCAGGCAGTTCGCCACGACGACAAGGGAGATGCGGAGGACGATCGTCCTTCCACGGCGAACTCGCTTTGCGCATGGGGTCTTGCATCGTGTTTCTGATTATCACGCACCACGTTCCATCTGCAGGAAGGAAGTCGCTTGAACGAACAGCCGCTCGCAACATCGCACGACGCATCGCCATCCGGGCAGAACCCCACGCTTGCCCTTTGGGCCTCGGCCGTCGGTTTCGGTGTAGAGGGGTTCGACCTGCTGCTGTTGGTGTTTTTGCTCGCGCCTATTTCCGCAGCCTTTGGGCTTTCCACCGCTCGCGCCGGTTCGTTGATGACGGGCACGTTGATCGGCGCTGTTGTTGGGGGATTCTTATTCGGCCTTCTGGGCGACATCTATGGCCGGGTCCGCACGCTCACGTGGACCATCCTTTGCTTCGGGTTCTTTACCGCGCTTTGCGCGGTGTCGCAGAACTACTGGCAGCTCCTTTTCTTTCGCTCCTTTGCGGGGCTTGGCTTTGGCGGAGAGTTCGGCGTCGGGTTGGCGCTGGTCGCGGAGACGTGGCCTGTCCATGTGCGCGCCCGTGTTTCCAGCTATGTCGCACTGGGCGGACAAGCGGGCATCATCTCTGCCGCATTGCTCACTCCGCTGTTGCTGCCGCGCATCGGTTGGCGAGGCATGTTCCTGCTCGGCGTGTTTCCGGTACTGCTCTCGTTCGGCCTGCGCCGCTTCATTCCTGAACCCGATACGTTCGTTGAAGCGCAGAAGCATAAACGCAAAGAGTTTCCTCTGGCTGCGCTCTTCCATAACGAGGAGACCACGCGGCGCAGTATCGGACTCATCATCCTGTGCTCGATCCAGCAGATCGGGTACTACGGTCTGATGACCTGGTTGCCGTACTACCTCATGAAGAAGCACGGTCTCGCGCTGACGAAGTCGGCGCTGTGGACCGCAGCAACGGTTGTCGGCATGAGCTGTGGCATCTGGATCTTCGGACAGCTGGCTGACCGCATCGGACGCCGCCCCGTATTTCTCATTTTCATGAGCGGTGCCGCAGCCATGGTGTTGTTGTATTCGCGATTGCAGTCGCCCGTAGCGCTTCTCGTAGGCGGCGCGATCATGGGTGTCTTCGTCAACGGGATGCTGGGCGGATACGGTACGCTGATCTCCGATCTTTACCCCAGCGAAGTTCGCTCGACAGCGCAGAATGTCTTCTTCAACATTGGCCGCGCGTTTGGAGGACTGGGGCCATTGATGATCGGAGCTATCGCCGCCCACTACTCCTTCGGTATCGCAGTCGGCAGTCTTTCGCTACTTTATTTGCTCGACATCGTCGCGCTACTTTGGCTGATCCCGGAGACGCAGGGCCACGCACTTTCCTAGAGCGGCGGTGAGCAGCCCACGTCGTTGAGCGGTCTGACTCAAGCTGATCGGTAAGGCTCCGCACCTCGGCAATACTGCGCGAGTAAGCTTACGCATAGCTGCGCAGAAGGTGTCTGCAGAAGCTCTTCTGTAACCAGAAAGCCATGGAGCGCACCGAGCCACCGAATCGCTGTGACTTCGACACCCGCTTCGATGAGCTTCGCTGCGAGCGCTTCTCCCTGGTCGCGTAGTACGTCGTATTCGCAGTTCACGATGAGCGTGCGCGGGAAGCCGCTCAGAACGTCCACGGGCGCCGTCAATGGAGATGCAAGCGGCTCCGCGCGTCGCTCGGCATCAGGCAAATACTTCGCCCAGAACCAATCCATCGTTTCAGCGCTCAGGTTCGGGTTTTGCGCGAAGGCGAGGTACGACGCGGAATCCGTCGTGTGATCTGTAACGGGATAGAGCAGTAGGAGAGCGTCAGGCGCTGCCAGCTTCTGGCGTTTAAGCTCAAGCAAGGTTGCGATGGCGAGGTTGCCACCTGAGCTATCGCCGCCGAATTGAAACGCCTTCGTCGACAGGTTCAACGCGTCTGCATTTGCGAGAGTTTCCGTCACCGCCGCGACGCAGTGATTGACGATATGGGGATAGCCGGTTTCAGGAGCGCGTGGGTAGTCGACGAAAGCGATGGCGCGTCCTGATCGCAGAGCCAGTTGGCACAGTAGCATCGTGTGAGTCTGTAGGCTGCCCAGAACCCATCCGCCGCCGTGGAAGTAGAACGTGATCGGCAGCGCACTCTGGCTATGTTTGGCGCGAATGATCACGACGCGGCAAGCGCTCGTCGCGAACTCTACAACATCTACAGGGAAGTCGGAGAATCGCGCGCGTTGGCCGCTCTCCATACGCTTGCGTTCTTCGTCGATGCTCAATGTACCAAGCGGCGGGCAATCTTGCAGCCGCTTGAGGAACTCCCTGTCGGCAGGAGAAAGGCGCGAGTAGACATCGCTGGCGGTGTTCACCTCGATCGCATCGTGTCGAAGATCTTCGCTGAAGCTCAATGCTGCCCCCCTTGCTGGACCGGGGACAGCGCGTTAGAAACGGTAAGTCGAAGAGTGAGCGTCTGGTGCGGGGTCAGTTCGATGCTGCGAAGAGAGAGCCCATCTTTCAGCACCACATCTTCGGTGAGCGACGTTTGCGCCACAGAAGATACACCGGCTGGAAGTGTGACAGCGATTCTCTGTTGTTTGCCCTCAATCTCCTGCAGCCGCAAAGTGTAGTGTTGTAGATCCCCATCTTCGCTGGGCTTCAGGTCGAGCACTACAACGCCAGCTCCAGAGATGGAGAGGAGCGAGGACCTTGGCGAAGAAGCCGTGCGGGTCGTTGGCAATAGTGCTGTTTTGTTGACGTCATCCGAGACGCTCGCTTGATAGATAGCTACTGGTGTTGCCGGGCCTCTGCCATATTGCAGCGTGAACGAGAAGGTGCGCAGGGAATCGAAATGCGGCTCAAATGCATCGAAGGTTTGGATTCCTTGATCCTTCGTCTTGGTCTGGTCCGATTTCACCATCGCTACAACATCCACACCTGCCGCGTTCGATCCGTTCCATAGGAGTTTGTCGAAGAACGAGTCCTTCTGAGAAAGGATGAGATGGCGCTTGTCGTTGCTCCACGCGATCGCGTGTCTTGGAACGAGTGCGTCGGTCCTTGCGCCAGGCAGAACGTACTGCGGGAAGGGGCGAACACCGTTGCCATCCTCGACGAGCAATTGGCTTTCAGGAATGCCAACGTGAAAGCCAAAGGAATACTCATTGGAGTCCTTGCCGTAAGGCACGAAGGGCATATGTGCGCGATCTAGCGTTTCGCTCACCATGATCTTCGGTTCAAGCTGCGGCAGGCTGATCACTGTTCGCGGCCACTGCGAGTTCTGGCGTTCGATCGTGAGGCGCTCCATCAGCGGTCCTTGCTCGCGATGGAGCGTAACCTGCGCAGTCGCTTCTAACTTCACGGAGTTCCCGTCGATCTTGAGCGTGCCCACTTCGTCCCCGTGCGACGCATCCATCATCACGATCTCGCCCTGTTGTTTGTCCGTGATGCGGAGCACGTTGCCGTTCCCATCGAACTCCACGCGATAGTACGGGCTTTCAAGAGTTGTGCTTGATGCAGGCTTTGGTGATGAACGCTTCGTAGCAGACAGAGCGTAAGTGCGATACCCCGTTGCCGGAACATCAGCGGCTTCAAAGCACAACGAGCCGTCCTGCATGGTTTGCGAATGAGCCTCGGAATTCGTAGCGAGATCGCGAACGGCATTGCTGTTGATGTTCGGTTTCACGCAAGTCACGCGAGATGCCGGCCAACTAGAGGGGTTGTAGACGAGGAGCGTTTGCGCTGGCGCAGCTTTGTTTGCGCGGTCTGTCAGGTCGATCAGTTCCGCTTGCATCTGCTGCTGCGCAAAGTTGGTCGCGTCTGCAAGCTTGTCCACATACTCTTCGTTCTGCTTGCTGACCTCAGCGCGCGTCATCACGTCCGGCCAACTACCCTGTGCGGCACCGTTGTGTTCGTCGTAGATGAAGAGGTTCTTGTACGCGTGATCGAACGCCGGTGGAGCGTCAGGCGCCTGCTGCTTCATGCGAAGCAACGAGCGCAGCGTCTCGGCTTGCGGCAACTCGTCCTGGAGCGCGAGTGCTTCTGCGCTGAGTGCAGGCGAGTTGGTCTTGACGCGTGCCCAGAGACCGTTCCAGTCGCCGCGCAGCGTCGGGAAAGCTGATACGTCTTCACGCTGGGTGAGCGCGTGGAAGAACTCAGAGGGTGTCGCTACAACGAGGCGCGGCTTCATGCCCGCCGCGTTCCAGGCTCGCACGTTGGGTAGCAACGCGTTCTCTTCGTCAGCCGGACCGACGCCATCATGCAGGAACATGACCGCCAGCAGGGAATGGTGATATCCCGCGCTCTGATACTCCGCGAGAAGTTTGTCGACGCTCCGTCTGGTGATCTCCAGATCGGAGAACCCGGCGAGCTCTTTGGGGACGAATCGCGTGTGCTTGTAAGGGTCCTCCACCGCAGGCGCTAGGTGATAATCCGCGACACCCTCGGTGTAACCACCGTTCTTACCCTGCGTCTGCCACACGAGGATCTTGCTGCCATCCGGACCCTGCCAGAAGAAGGGCATCATGCCTCGGCTGACGGAAAGACCTCCGCCCAGCGCAATATTGGATCCAGTCATCATGAACGGCACGCCTGAAGTCGCCAGCGTCTGAACCACCCGCGAAGAGAAGCCGGGAGTGTCGTTCATCATCGCGATTGTTGGCTGAATGCCGAACTGCTTGTGCGCTTTGCGCGCTGCGTAGATGAGCCTGTTGAGCTCCTCCGAGCCGATGAACTCGGTATGTTGGCTGCCATCGGCCGCAGAGAGTTCAATCTGTCCGGCCTGGAGCAGTTTTTGCATTTGCGCGATCTGCTTCGGGTCCTGGGTGCGTTCAAGCCAGGCATTCAACTGCCAGACGCTCTCGATCGTCCAACGGAAATCCGCATGACGCTCGCACGCGGCGAGCACCGCATCCAGATGCGGCTTCATGACGGCCATCTGCTCGTCCGGCGGACGCAGGAAGCCGAGGTCCCAATGGGAGCTGGGGATCACGTAGATCGTATCGACGGAGGTCTGCGGCGTCTGCGCGGGAACGGTGCGCCATGCCGCCGACGCGATGAGGGCAAGCAGGGCAGTGCGGCCTGGGAAACTCTTCGAAAATGGTAACGATGCCATCATGTTTCTGGATGGAGCGTATCAGCCGCATCCGCAGGCGTCAATCGCAACCCGATGTGATCCCACGGGGGAGATTGGCGCCAACGCGCTTGACTGCTTCATGGCTAGAGATCCAGGTGATTAGGCGCTACTCGCGGACGAATCGGTTTGCGTGTTGACAGCACTCCCGCGCGGAGTGAAGAATGGCTCACGATATTGGAATCGATACCATGGAGTCTTAGCGAACGATAAAAGCTGGGGTGGCCTCGGCGCTAAGAGTTTTCTGTACAACCATTGACTTGCGTTTCGCAATCACCGAGTGCGCAGGTAAGCTCATCTGGGCTCTCAAATCAACCACGGCCGCAATTTGCCAAGGGGATGTCGCAATTGAACCGTTACCTCATCAAGTCCACGCTGATCGGTGCGCTGGGCGGCTTGCTCTTCGGCTTTGACACTGCGGTTATCGCGGGAACCACGGAGCAGCTTTCGCAGGTCTTTCATCTCACGCCACATCTTCTCGGCTGGACCGTCGCCATCGGCCTGGCGGGAACCGTGCTCGGGGCACTCACATCAGGGGCGCTCGGTCAGCGTATCGGTGGTCGCGACGCGCTCCGCATCATGGCGGTTCTCTATTGCATCTCGAGCATCGGCTGCGCGTTTGCCTGGAACTGGGATACGCTGTTGGTTTGCCGATTCATCGGCGGCATCGGCATCGGTGGTTCGTCGGTGCTGGGGCCGGTTTACATTGCAGAGCTCGCGCCGGCCAAGTGGCGCGGCCGTATGGTGGGGCTCTTTCAGTTCAATATCGTTATCGGCATCTTGCTGGCCTACAGTTCGAACTACCTCATCACGCTGATGCACTTTGGTGCGGCGCAGTGGCGTTGGGAGTTTGGCGTGGCGATTCTGCCATCAGCGGCGTTTCTCGTGTTGCTCTTTGCCATTCCGCGTAGTTCAAGATGGTTGGTCACGACGAATAACACCATCGAAGCGCGCGAAGTGTTGGAGCTGATGGGCTCGCCCGACTCTGATGCCGAGTTAGACGCAATCATTGCTTCGGTGAACCTGGAGCAGGGCGCGCATGATGAGCCGCTCTTTAGCAAGCGTTACAGCAAGCTGATCGTCATCGCGATTTCGATTGGTTTGTTCAACCAGCTCTCGGGCGTGAATGCGATCCTGTACTACGCGAATTACATTTTCTCAGCTGCGGGCTATAGTGCCTCTTCTGCTGCTCTGCAGACCGTGGGCATGGGGTTGGTGAACATCTTCGCGACGCTGCTAGGCATGAGCCTTATCGACAAGCTTGGCCGTAAGACGCTTCTGCTTACCGGAGCGTTGGGCACGGCGGTCGCTCTGGCGGGCATCGCCGTCATCTTCCACACGCACTCACACGCTTCGCTACTGCTGGTGATGCTGGTGATCTTTATGCTGTTCTTCGCGGTATCGCAGGGTTCGGTGATTTGGGTGTATCTCTCTGAGATCTTTCCCTCGCGCGTGCGCTCGAAGGGGCAGAGCGTCGGTTCATCTTCACACTGGATTATGAACGCCATCATCGCGGGCGTCTTTCCCTCGATCGCGGCTCACTCTCAGGCGATACCCTTCGCGTTCTTTTCGGCAATGATGCTGCTGCAGTTCGTGGTCGTACTCGTTCTTTACCCCGAAACCAAGGGCAAGAGCCTGGAAGCGATTCAGGCGGAGTTCCACATCCACTAAGCGAGGCGGTTGAGGCTCACCACTCGATTGAAGCTACTTGCTGGTTGCGCCGTGGAAACCACAGGACTGGCGCACGATAAGGTGAGCTTCAATCTCAATCTGCTGCGGTGATGTGACCTCGCCGTTCATATGCTGCAACAGGAGTCGCGTGGCCGTTTGCGCCATTTCCGTGATGTTCTGGCGCATGACGGTGATCGAGGGCCGCAGCGTGGACGCAAGTGCAAAGTCGTCGAAGCCGATCAGGCTGATTTCGTCGGGCACGCGAATGTTGCGATTCTGCAGCACCTCATAGGCGCGGATCGTCGACTGGTTATAGAGGCCGAAGATCGCGTCGATGCCACCTTTTTGCTTGATGCGGCGAGTGATGGCCGCTTCGGCCGACGCGTAGTCACTCGCGTCCATCTCGATGATGGGTTCCAGACCTGCTTCGCCGATGGCTTTCTCGTAGCCTTCGAGACGCTGCTGGATGGTGTGCAGACGCGGATCGCCGCCCAAGACGAGGATGCGTTTGCGGCCGTGGTCAATGAGGTGCTTCGTCGCAATCTCTGCCGCTGGAAAGTTGCCGCACAAAATCCGCGAGCAGTTGCGGCCGATGAGAGGGCGATCGAAAGCAACGACTGGAACGCCAAGCTGTGTCAGTTGATCGAGCAGCGCTTTTGATCCCGTGCGGGGAGGCACGATGAGAAGGCCGTCTGCGCGATGGCGTTCGAGAATCTTGAGGTCAGCCATACCTCGTTCTGCACGGTCATGCGAGGTGAGGAAGATAACT
This sequence comes from Granulicella cerasi, assembly GCF_025685575.1. NCBI lineage: Bacteria > Pseudomonadati > Acidobacteriota > Terriglobia > Terriglobales > Acidobacteriaceae > Granulicella > Granulicella cerasi. The sequence goes on along the minus strand of NZ_JAGSYD010000005.1, from coordinate 222,775 downwards.
GCGTAGTCCTTCTCGCGCGCCATGAGTTCCACGACAGAGGCAAACTCTGCAAAGAATGGATCGACGATCGAGGGGATAATGAGCCCGATTGTCTTCGAGCGGGCGCTTTTCAGCGCGCGAGCTGCCTGGTTCGGCTCGTATCCGAGCTCCTCCATCACCTTGCGAACATGCGCGAGCATCTCCGGCGCGACGCGATCGCCACCATTGATGACGCGCGAGACCGTGGTGGTTCCCACGCCGGCAATGCGGGCCACATCATGAAGCGTCGGGCGGCTGGTCTTGTTACGCAGGGCAGACTCCAGATCGACTATGCCTGTGCCTTACGACTTTGCCAGTCGCAAGGCTCGAGGCTTGAAAAGCTTTCACTATGGTAACGTTCCGCTTGGCGATCAGAAGAGAGTACAGGCTTGGATGCACCAAGGAAAACAAGAATTTAGCGTGGCATCGTCGCTGGTGGCAGTTCTGCGGACGCGAACTGCAGCGCAGGCTTGGAGTCCATCGTCAGCTCGAGCACGCCTCCGGCGACGATCTCTTCGTGCGTAATCCAGCAACGGTTCAGCGCTTTGCCGTTCAACTTGATGGCTCGCACGTAAGGCGTTGTGGCCGCGTTGCCAAGGGTACGGACCTGGAAGGTTCGCCCTTTGTGCCACGCGGGATCGAGCTTGACGGTAGCTTCTTCGAAGAGCGGTGAGCCGATGATGTACACGTTGCTGCCCGGGCAAACGGGGTAAAAGCCGAGCGCGCTCATCACATACCAGGCTGACATCTGACCCACATCATCGTTGCCGCAGATGCCGTCGATGCGGTCTGCGTACGCCTGGTCGAGAATCTTACGTGCCCACTTCTGTGTCAGCCACGGCTTGCGTGCATAAGCGAAGAGATACGGGATGTGGTGCACAGGTTCGTTGGAGTGGTTGTAGTAGGGGTTCCAGCCGAAGGACGGAGGCGTCTTCTCGAAGAAGTCTTCAAGCTTCGCGGCGAAGGCGTCTTCTCCGCCCATCGTCTCGATGAGTCCATACACATCGTGCGGCACGAACCACGACTGCTGCAGAGGATTGCTCTCCGTGCAGCCCTGGCCGAACTCTGTCTCGCCTTTCCACTCCATCCAGGAGCCATCGGCATGACGCGCGTGCATACTCTTCACGGCAGGATCGTAGATTTTCTTGTAATTCAGCGAGCGCTCATGGAGCGTAGACGCATCGTCAGTGTGCCCGAGGTCCTTGGCGAACTCTGCAACGCACCAATCGAAGTACGCGTTGTCGAGTGTCCACGAGATCTGGTCGGGCACGTAGCCGTTCTGCATATAGAAATCGTTTTGCGGACGATTCGTGCGATCGCCGACTCCGGTAGATGTTTGCAAGCAGGCTTCATACGCCTGCTTCACGTCGTACTTGCGGATGCCCTTGCGATACGCGTCGAGGATGACAGACAGCGCGGGATCGCCATCCATGCAACCGCTGTAGGCGTTCATAATCTCCCACCGCTCGAGGTAGCCGCGGCCACTACGCTTGGCGAGTTCGAGCAGGGAAGCGATCTCGTCGTTGATGAGAGACGGATCGATGATGGTCATCAGCGGGAACTCTGCGCGAAAGACATCCCATCCGCTGAAGATGGTGCGATATCGGAAACCCTGTTGGGTCTGAATCGTGCCGTCGGCTGCCTTGTAGCGACCATCGACGTCGGCGATCTCCCGCGGGTCGATCGCCGCATGGAACATAGCGGTTTCGAAGATCGCGCGCTGCGTGTCGTTCGCACCTTTGATGGTGATCTTGTTGAGCTGCTGGTCCCAGGCTTCGCGTGCTGCACGACGCACAGCGTTGAACTCCCATCCGGGGATATCGGCCTTGAGGTTAGCGCGCGCGCCTTCGATGTCCACAAACGAGAGCGCAGCCTTCGCCAGCACTTGCTCACGATCTTGGGTGCCGAACTCCGCGAAGAAACCAAGATGATCGCCTTCTTTCTCGCGACAATCGTGCATCACTTCAGCCTGCGCGGCGAGTTTGTAATATTTATCGGTCTGGAAGAGATCGACCAGCAGGCCGTTCCTCGTGGTGAGAAAGCCCTTGGGGATCGGAACTGACCACACACCGCAACGCTGCATAGGGCGGGAGAACTCAACGCGGAAGAACGCGCGATAGCTCACCTGGCCTACGCCGTTGCCCCATCCTCCACCACTGTTCGGGCAGTCCATCCATCCTTCGAGCGTCGTGTCGTTCACCGCTTTCACATACTGCCGTGTGGAGGTTCCCCCGATGCGGCGCGCGAGATCGAGCTGAATGCGAGAGTCTTTCGCCTCAGGAAATGTGAAGCGAAGGATGCCCGCGCGCTTGGCTGCGGTCATCTCTGCGCGAATCTTGTAATCGTCAAGCGTGATGGCATAGTAGCCACACTCTGCGACCTCACTTGCATGGTTGAAGCGTGAGCGCCATCCTTCACCAGCATTCGCTTCACGACCGCAGACCGTCTTCAGTGCGCCGGTTGTCGGCATCATCTGAAGATTGCCAAAGTCGCCGTACCAACCCACACCGCTCATGCGGTTGAAGCTGAAGCCTTCAATCGTGGTGTGCTCGTAGGAGTAGCCGGACGCGTTATCGCCGCCGGTGATGGTGTCTGGGCCGAGCTGCACCATGCCGAACGGCATCGTCGGGCCGGGGAATGTCTTGCCTTCGCCGAGCTTCACGCTCGTGCTGGCGCCGATGATGGGATGGATGGCGTCACTGGGACGATGGGCGGTGTCAGCAAGGGCTCGGGGGAGAGGGAATGCACTCATCAAGCCGAGGCCGACGAACTCACGACGGGAAACCTTGAAAGACATAGATCGTTTTTCTCGCAGTCACACAAAGAGAACGAGGAAGCCGCTGGGCCGCAGCCGGCTTCCTCGAATGGTTCAAGTGATGGTCGAAGAGGTGGAGGCTCCTCTTCGACCGGCTGGTTAGAAGTAATACTTCGCCGCAAGCTGGAAGAAGCGTGCGTCGGGTGTGTACTGACCAAGGCTCTTCACCGAGTTGATATAGCTGCTCGTGGTGTTGATGCCCGTGTCTGCGGGGTTGGAGTATGCAGGCGTGTTGAAGACGTTGAACGCATCGCCACGGAACTGCAGGTATTGGCTGCCGAAGGTCGGGAAGTTCTTGAACAACGAAACGTTGATCTTGTCGTAGCCCGGACCGCTGATGTTGTTACGACCCACGACGTTGAACTTCTGCGCCGCGTTGTAGTCGCTGATGGTGGCCGTGCCGGTCAAGCCGCCCTGTGTCGCGGAGAGCGGATTGGCGAAGGCGCACGGGTTGTACCAGTGCTGCACGGTACGTACGCGCGTCGGGCACGTGATGTTCGGGTTGGTCGGATCAGGTGAGCCACCCGGCTTGAACGGGTCGCGCACCAGAATGGCGTGCGCGCTGGATCCGTTGGGCGAGATGACGTTGTCGCCGACGGTAAAGGGAACACCGGTCTGCGCCGAAAGCGTGAGAGCTGTGCTCCATCCGCCGATCGTCTCGTCTACGAGGCGCGAGCTGTTGAGGTACTTGCGTCCCTTGCCCACCGGAAGATCGTACGAGCCGTTCAGTGTCACGCGCTGACGAACGTCGAACTCCGAAGAGCCGTAGGAGTGCTGGATCGGGTTGAAGTAGGTATTGCCGCAGCAGAAGTTATTCAACGGCGTCGGCGCGTCGTCGAGCGAATGTGAGTAGGTGTACGTTGCGAGGAAGCTGAGACCGATGTCGGTGCGCTTCTCCAGCTTTGCCTGCAGCGAGTTGTAGTTGGAGTCCGAACCAAACGACGTATACAGGATGCCGCCGAAGGCCGGGAACGGCTGGAAAGGCAGGGTGTTCACGCCCGGAGCCGTGATCACGCGTGCCGAGTTGGCATTCGTATACGACTGCAGGTGATGACCCGCCGAACCTACATAGCTGACCGTGGCGCTCATCGTGTGCGTCAGCGCGTACTCGAAGGATGCGTTGAACTGCTGCGTGTAAGGCGTCTTCACATTCTGCGCCAGGGCATTGAAACCGATGATGCCGTTGGCGTAGTTTGCGATGCCGTTCTGCGTGATGGCCGAGAAACCCGTTTCGAGGTTGATGCCGTTGTTCGGGCAGGAACCAGCGACGCAGGTCGGCGTGTTGACGCCGACTGTGACGTTGAACGGGAAGTTCGCGCCAAGGTTGCCGGCGTAGCCGATGCTCTCAAGGCCACCGTAGAAGAGGCCGTAGGCACCACGTACCACCGAGCGGTCAGAGGTTTTGAGCGCGAAGCCGATACGAGGAGCGAAGTTGAGCTTCTGCGCGTTGACCAGTCCACGGTTGTCCGTGCGAACGATGGAGATATTGTTCGCTGCGGCATTAGCAAGGAACGCTGCAGGCAGAACGGCCTTCGAGTTCTTCGGAAGCAGGAACTGTGCGCTGCCGGTTCCATTGCCCGAAGAGGTGACATTGATATTGGCCTGGTTGTCATGGCGATCCACGTACGGCTGGTAGTAGTCGTAGCGGATGCCTGCGTTGATGGTGAGTGCGGGCGTGGCCTTCCAGTCATCCTGCACGTAGGCCGAACGGTACCAACGAACGTCGTCGGTCACGGCAAGCTGCGTGATCTGTGCATTACGCGTCTGGTCGGTCAAGAGGTCGGCCACACCGTAACCCGTGTAGGACACGCCCGGCTTGCCGGTGTAGGTGCCGTCATAGCCGAAGTAGCCACGAACGAAACCGGGCTGCTCGGTGCTGAAGCGGATGCGCTGGAAGTTCACACCAAAGCGGAGGTTGTGACGTCCGACGACGCGGGTGACGTTATCGAGAATCTGGTAGGAGTTCTGATACTCGTCGGAAGGATAGTTCGCCGGCGCTCCGATCTGGTTGATTCCGCTGACGACCATATACGGCAGGCCGCCGATGCCCGGCGAGTAAGGAATGCCGCCGATGCCTTCCTGTGCGGAGACGTCGGTGTTGGCGGTAGCGTTCTTGTAAGCGAAGTGGCCCCAGTTGTAGCCGAAGCGGAATTCGTTGACGAAGTTCGGCGAGAAGATGTGCGTTTCGCTGAAGACGAAGTTCTCGCCACGGCTAAGACCCGAACCGGTGTTGGCGAATGTACCGCCATCAAGGATCGAACCGAGCGGCGGAGGATACGTGACCGGCTCGTTCGAATAGCTCATACGAGCAAACGCCTGGTCCTTCGCCGTAGCGTTCCAGTCAAGACGACCATCCCATTGAGCCGTGTTGTCCGCGACGTTCAGGTTCTTCTTGTAGTTGTTGTAGATGTTTGCGCCGTTGGCATTCGGAGCAGGGAAGAGGTTGAGCAGGCGCTGCGCGGTGGCGTTGATCTGCGTGGGGCAGAGAACGTTCTGCTGACCGTTGCAGGTGAGCAACGTTGTGCCGCCACTGTTCGGCTGATAGAGCGTGATCGCCTGGCCCTGGCCGTTGATGGCCGGGTTGAGCAGTTCGGTAAAGTTGCCCTGACGCATCAGCGCCGTAGGTACCGTTCCGGTGAAGGTCTGGCCGTAGATGATGCGGTTCGCTTCGCCGTCTGCGAAGAAGAACAAACGGTTCGGGATGATCGGTCCACCAATCGTTGCGCCAAACTGGTTCTGGCGGAACTTCGGAATCGTCAGCGCGTCCCAGTTGCGTGCGTTCAGCGCATCGTTGCGCCAATACTCCCAGAGGTCCCCGTGGAACTGATTGGTGCCGCTCTTGATCGAAGCGTTGATGACCGCACCGGCCGAGTGACCGAAGCTCGCGTCAAAGGAACTCGTCTGCAGCTTGAACTCGGCGAGCGCATCCGGTGGAGGCTTCACAACGAAGCTCGCGCCGTTGAGGAAGTCGACCACGTTCGAGTTGTTGTCGACGCCGTCGAGGATGAAGTCGTTCTGCTCGGCGCGCTGGCCGTTGGCGCTGAAATCACCCTTGCCCGTGCCACGCGTTCCCGGCGAAGGCGCAACACCTGCGCTGAGGTGCGCGATGAAGATGTAGTTGCGGCCGTTGAGCGGAGTCTCGTTGAGTGTCTTCGACGAAACGACTTGCGAGACAGACGAATCTTCTGTCTCGAGTTCGGTCGTACCGACCACGTTCACGACGTCGTTCGCCGAGCCAATGGGCAGCTTCACGTCGACGCCGAGGCGCTGGTTCACGTTCAGGTGCAGCGCGGTCTTCTCAACCGTCTGGAAGCCCTCGTGCGAGATCTTGATGCTGTAGTTACCGATCTTGATGGGGCTGAAGACGTAGACGCCACCCTGATTGGTTTTGGCGGTCAGTACAAGCCCGGTATCAACCTGGGTGAGTTGCACCGAAGCACCGCTGACGACCGCGCCCTGCGGGTCCATCACCGTTCCGGTCACTGCACCTTGATCGCTCTGTGCGAGCACTGCCCTCGAAAGAAGAATCGCCACAGCGAGTACAAGCAGTTTCGCCAAGCGATATAGGTTTGTTTTTGATGGTATCGGTTCCATGAAGGCGAATCATATCCACTGTTGAAAGAAGCTGTCAAAGGAAAAATCGCAGGTTTTTACCAAGCTCTTCTTCCGAGGGCAAATCGTGTTGAACGCGGTTATGGGCTTCAGGAAATGCCGGTCGGGTCTGAGTTTGGGAGAAGTTTTCGCAGGCACCTCGCAGAAAGGCATTGAATTGACGATCTCAAAAGAATGAATGCAACCGATACCACGAAGAGCGTCAAAGGCGGTCCTACCGCACGATGGTTGAAAACTCTGATTTCCTCTGCCGCAGCAACCGTACTGGACCCAACAAACCTGAGGGCATGAGTGGGGCGTCGGGTTTGAACGCATGAAAATCGGTGAAGGTGTAAGTGGTCATTGTCCCGGGTTGTTGATCGCCGATGAGCCGATTGGCCCATAGGTTGGTCACCTTGATCTCCAGCGTATTGCTTCCGACGTGAAGGATGTTGGTGATGTCCGCGAGGAACGGCGGCTTCCATAGCAGGTTGGAGTATGGCTTGCCGTTCACGGTGAGTTCGGCCATGACATCGACCCGCCCGAGGTCCACTAATAGTCTCTGATGAGGCTTTAGATCAGCCGCGTGTATCTCAAGTTGCTTGGTGTACGTCGCCGATCCGGAGAAGTAACGAATGCCTGGCGCGCTCTGCTCCGTCCACGAAGCCAGCGAAGGAAATGTCGATTGATCAGGCGCTCCACGATGAGGAGGGAAATGAACTTCCCAGGGCCCTGTCAGCGTAGTAAGTGCTTCTGTTGTCGCCGCTGCCGTGTGTCGGCCGAGCGCCGGACCGTCTTTGGTGAAAACGACAAAGACGGAGCCTGCCGGATCCATATGCAGCGGAACGGTGGTTTCTCCACCCGCCACGGTGTAGTCCACCGCTTCTGTTTCGCCTGTATCGGGATGCCATAGAAGAGGCACGGCGCCCCTCATGCGGAAGGTGACGTTGACATCGAAGGCGTGAAGCTTCTGCGTTGCCACGAAATAGATGTCGCTATTTGCAAGATGCCGATGGATATAAACCAGGTCGTTCGTTGCAGTCCCAACAGGCATTGGTTCGTCGAAATCTTTTGTGACGTGCGTGGGCGTGTCATAACGAAGATCCGGTTTTATTTTTGCCGACGCCAGCACGTCTTCCAGGTTGCGGTCGCTGTACACATGTCCGCGCCGTAGCGGCCGGTCCCAGAGTTCTGCAGCGATGCGCTTCACCTCATCGCTGGCATGCGGGCCATCGCTCAGGGTGGGCGACGCGACCGGCTGCGGGCCCACGAGTGTGAGCCCCTGCTGCACGAATGCGCGCAACTGCTTCAACAGCGGCAGCGAGAGCATCCGCTCGTCATCCGGGATGGCGAGGACCGCGTAGCTCATTCCACTGTCGAGATGCAGACGTCCGTTCTTCATTGCTGCGTGATGCAGCAACACGTCGGCGTCTACGTAGTCGTAGCCATAGTGTGTGGGCACAGCGGGGGAGAGCGTCTTCCCGGAGGGCACTGTCACCGGTGCGCCCTCGCCGTAGAAGATCGCGACGTCCGCCACGTAGCGCCCGCGTTGCAGCATGTAAGAGCATCGTGCAAGGTAATCGTTCCACGCCTTGGACTGCTCAGCCCAAGTCATGTTGCGGTTGTAGTGCTGGCCGAAGGGCCCGAGAGTCATGCCGGGCTGATGCGCCTCATCGGTGAAGGGCTGCTGGTCCGAAGTGTGGATGACGATGCGGTTGATGCCTGCGGCGAATGCCTCATCAGCCAAAGGCTTTAGATAGAACGGCGATTGCTCCCACGGCAGAATCGTCCACCAGGAAGTGAATGACTCCGCTGCCGCGATCGGCTTGCCGTAGATGTGGGCGGCTGACGAGGTCTCGCGGATATCAGCGGTGTTCCACGGATCCTGCGGCCTGCCCGGGCCAGCGGTCCAGAACTCTCCCATCGGCACGGTGACCTGGCCTTTGTTCAGCAAGCCATCGCCGTTCGTGGGGAGGTTCACACCCATCGCCTCGGCGTAGAGTCCAACGCCATGTTGCTTGAAGAATGCGGTCGCGGCGCGATAGTGATTCTCCGCGAGCAGGTCCGCGATGGTGCGGCGGAAGTCCCACAAGAACGCCTCGCTCGTGGCCGCGCTGCCGACGATATGGCCTGCGAGCACCGGCAGATAAGGCGTCATGTCATATCCACGGAGTCGACGAAACTCCGCAGGCATAGCTTCGGTCCAGTTCTCCTGCCCAGCCTCCCAGCTATCCATGAGGAAGTAACGGAAGCTCTTGCCAAAGTAAGGCCCCGCAACAGACTGGATCATCTTCGTATACGTCGCAAGATACGCATTGACGTCTGTGCGGCTCAGCTTATCCACCTCAAGGCCTGTCGCTGCTGGCGTCGCCGGGTGATTGATCTCGCCGATGGCCGCATAGCCGAGGCGCATCACCTTCCACTTACCTGCGGGGGCATCCCAGTCCAGTGTTCCGTCGGGTCGCATCCTGGAGGTGAGATCCATCACGTCGCCGACCGGTGTCGCGTCCCTTTCGGTAGCTTCACCGATGGCCTGCACGGACAGACCGAACGCCGCTTTATCCTGCCAGTACTTCACCTCTGGCACACCGGAGAAACGCAGTTCGGAGAAGCGTAGTGTGCGCTCCGTCTGGCCACCGGGGATCACGATGCGGAAGGCCTTCGCACGGACAGCAGGGAAGCTGTACGTCCGCACTGAGAGCGGTGCGGCGACGCCCTCCGGCGGCCCGGGCAACGCGATCAACGAGTGCCAGGCGCGCCCATCGTCGCTGTACTGCACCTCGCCCTGCGGTAGCGGATCGCCGCCCAGCACCGCCACGGGGGCGAGTCCCAGCGTCAGCGAACACACCTCGACGGCCTGCGGATAGCGGAGTTCGATCCACGCTTCGCGTTCTTTTGACTTCAACGTAAGCGGCGTTGTGTCGCGATAGCTGCCATCAGTTAACAATGCACCATCGATGCTCCCAGAACTCGACGTGATCGCTGGCTGAAGCTCCGCGGCTGCGTCATCCGGAATTCGATACGCGACCACGGCTGCATCTGCGTAGAAAGGTTGCGGTGCTGCGCTCGAAGGCAGCACAGGCTGCGGTTTGGCACCCGGCAGTGTAAGGTCCGGCTCCTCCTTGCCTGCGGGCGGGAGAGGCACATCCTGAAATTTGCCGAACCCATGTGGCGGCGTGGACAGCTTGCTATGAAATGCTGTCGGTCCAACGATCGAAGTCTCGCTCCAGACGTAACGCTTCATGCCTTGCGAGGGCTTCACCCAGGGGCCTGCGGTCTCGCTCCATCCGCCGGAGGCTGCCATCGCCATCTCCAGATGCAACTGGTCGGCGAGTAGCGCTGCATGTCGCCAATCGCGCTTCCACTCCGGCGTCATCCATACGACAGGCTTGTCTACGAAGAGTGGCGCATGCATGTCGCCGTCGAACATCTGAAAACCACCAATGTCAACGCGCTTCATCCACTTGAGGTCAGCGGTGATGCCGTCGTAGCTCACGTTGTTGCTGAGCCAATGCCACCACACGCGCGGCTTCGCAGCTTCTGGAGGATTGCGAAACTGCGCTGCGCTGAGCAGATCGCCCTCGCGCGTTGTCTTCTGGGCCTGGGCCTGCATGGCGAGGGCCGCGGCCACAAAAAAAGCAGAGGCGCGCTGGGTGCGCCTCTGCCTGGAGGAGTCATATCGTTTGCGAGGCATCTTCGTGTGTCTTTCTCAGCGCAGGGTGATGTCGAGTTTTGCTCCAGCCTGCACGCGCAGCACAGCGACGTCGCCATACTTGTCGCTCGTTGCCTTCCAGCCGCTATCGCTTTCGCTCAGAGGCTTGCCATTGAGCGATACCGCGTGAGCACGCGTGTGAACGCGCAGGATGTAGTGTTGCAGCGCAGGCTTGAACTGCCCCTCGGCTGCGAGGAGGTGCAGGGTTGTGACCGTGCCGCTCTTCTGTGCGCTGATCTGTTGCGAGAGGAACTGCTGCTTCTCGTACTGATAGCTCTGACCGTCGTCCTCGTAATAGGTAAACGCCGCCGCTTGTGCATTGGGGAAAACGTCGAGCGTCACCTCCTGCACGGGGTGCTGGTCGGTGAACTGCTGCGGCTCCTGTGTGGCGATGATCGATCCGTCGCGCACAAACACCGGCGTGTCGCTCCACGTCTTCGGGTCAATGGCAACGTCGATCCAGCGTTTGCCTTCGATGCGCTTGCCGCTGCTGTAGTCGAACCACGTGCCTTGCGGCAGATACACGCGCTGGTTCGTTGCCCCCGGCGTCACCACCGGCGAAACGAGAAACGCGTCACCGAACATCCACTCAGTTTCGAGCGCAGAGGCTTCCGCATCTTCCGGGTAGATCCAGAACATCGGACGCACGATGCCGATACCCGTCGAGTGGTCAGCATGCTCGTAGGAGTACATGTATGGCATCAGTGAGTAGCGGGTACGAATGGCCTTCGTCGCAGCAGCCTCGGCTACGGGACCATACGACCACGGCATACGCTTCTCGTTGAAGTTTCCATGTACGCGGAAGATCGGCACCCAAGCCGCAAACTCCATCCAGCGCGCGTAGTTCTCTGGCGTTGGCGTGCCACGGAAACCACCCGTGTCCATGCTCCAGTGGCTTGCGCCGATGTTGAGCGACGCAATCATACGTCGCTCCTGGTATGCCATCGAATCAAAACCTGTGAGCACATCGCCCGACCACAGTCCGTAGCCATAGCGGTTCGCGCCCAGATAATAATTGCGATTGATCGACCACACGCGGCGGTCATCCGTTGCGCGTTGACCGTCATAGAGCGTCCGCCCCATGTTGAGAAACTGTACGTTCGCCGCCTGCGAGGGTGTCTGCGGATCGGCCTCATCATTCCACCAGCCCACAAGGCCTGCTTGGTACGAAGGCCGCAGATGCTCCCAGAACCAGGTGCGTGTCTCAGGCAAGGTGAAGTTCAGATTGCGCGCCATGCGCTCAGTCACGTAGTCCTTCTCCGGCTTCTCATCGGGGAACCAGAGGTTGTGTTTGTCCGCGTAGGCCGCGGCTTCCGTGCGATGGTCAGGATTTGTATCAGGCGAGAGCAGGATGCGAGGTTTGAGAATGCCCGCGAGCTTGATGCCCTCCGAGCCAAGCTCTTTCGCGAAGGCACCAGAAGCACCATCGGGGAACTTGTCCGGCGCAAATGCGCCTTTGCCGTGCGTGCTGTTCCAACGCCACTCGCCGTAGTTGTCTTCACCCCATGCCTTCCAGTCGAAGTCGAGAATGAACGCATCGAGGGGAATCTGCTTTTCGCGGTAGGTTTTCGCAATCTCCTTCAGCCGCGCTTCGTCTGTCCCCCACAAGCTGTGGATGAAGCCAAGTGTCCACTTCGGCGCCATAGGCGGCAGGCCTGTGAGCTTCATCATGGAACTCATTACCTGCATTGGCTTACCGAAGGCGACATACATTTCGAGGTCCTTGCGCGAGCCTCCGCTGAAACGCACCGATGGCCCGACGACTTGGAAATTTCCGCCGTTGGAGTCAATGAGTACACCGAGTGAGTCCGTGAAGAAGAGCGGGGCGCCGCCATCGCCCTGGAAGCTGGCTGCGATCGTCGCGCCACCATTGCGTGCGAAACTCGTGCCTGCATCCACCAGCGGCAGCCCGCGCATTCCGTAGAGCGTCTGCACGTGATCGAGATTCATTGGCAACGCTTCGCCCTTCGCCGCTGCAAGAAGATTGTCGAGCTGAACGCAGTGCGTCGCGTTATCGCAGAGTGTGACCTTCAAGAAATCGCCGTCCTCCACACGGACGCTCACTGCGGTTGTTGCCAGCGTGGCCAGGTGCTGCGAGCTGAGGCGTACTGAAGGCGACACCGCAGACGCTCTATAGGCCGGGTCCATCACCGGCGTGCGTTCGTCCGCTTTTCCCGCAGGCAACACATGGATGTGCGCCACGTTATCCTCGACAAAATCGATGGCGACGGCATCCGTACCGGAGCGAAACTCTACGCCTGTCTTCGTGGCCTGCAGCTGTGCAGAGCAAGTGAGCGATGCAGAGAGCGCAGCGATGGCGAGTGGCAGGCGCAGTGTGCGAACGAACATGGTGGATCAACCTTTCGTGAAAAGCCTACAAACAAATTCGGCGCTGTTTCGTGAGGGGTTCATGAAACAACGCCGAATCTTCCGAGCGAGGTTAGGAGACAGGCACAAGCTCAAAGGTATGCGACTTCGGCTTTGCGAGCTCGCGCGCCTTCTTCACGACGGCAGCCTCCAGCGTGTCCATTGCCTGGGATGCTGCTGACTGCTCGGCGAACTTATCGGAATCCAAAGCGACCTGCACATGGCGGAAGCGATCGAAGTGGAGGTCATTATGCTGTGCCACCGCCTGGTACACGTCGAAGGCCTGGTCCGACATCGGCGTGACGATCGGCGCGAGGTTCACGCCATTTGCGAGCTCCACATCAGAGAAGGTGCTGATCTGCTTGCCATCAATTCGCAGAGCGTAGACGCCCGGCTTCAGCCCCTTCACCGCCATCGGCTCTTCGTTGAGCAGCGTCATCAGGTCGGAGCTCTCCACTACGAGACTTACCGTCGGGCCTCCACCCCACATACTTTGCCACTGCGTGAAGGGAAGCGGCAAGGCATCGTCAAGTTCGGTCCACTTCACACCATTCGAGGCATCGAGTGCGGAGATCTTTGTGTGTTCGCTCTCCTTCACGGAAGCCTTCGAGCCTTTCACGTCGATCGTGACTGCGGCGACTGTGGGACGAGCATCCCACGCACGCAGCACTTGTCCCGCGAGCATCAGATGTCCGCCGAATGAAGGATGAATGTGGTCCGGCAGGATCTTCGAAGCCGTGTCCGGGTCTTTAGCAAACGCCTTCTGCAGCATCTTCACAAAGTCTGTGTTCGCATCGGCAACCGTGATGCCGTTCGCCGCACCGTAGTTCGCAATCCAACGACCATAAGCCACGAGTGCGTTGTTGTAGATGTAGTTGTTCTGGATCGGGAATGCAGGCGGCCGCGTTACGTTGTCATACGGAGAAGGCTGAATCGCCGTAAGTCGAACCCCCGGCAAGTCTTTGCGGAGGGTGTTGACGATGTACTTCATGCCGTCGAAGTATGTCTTGTCGAGCTCTTCGGTGGGGGCCTTGTAGCCTGCATCATTCATGCCCAGCATGATCGTCACGACATTCGGCTTGTAGGCCACCACATCGCGTTGCAGTCGAGTGTCGATCGGTCCACCACCACCACCGCTGACGCGATCGCCGCCCCAGCCGGAGTTCGTATACTCGACAGTCATGCCCGGATAGCGCGTCATCGCATACGTTTCGATGATCATGGTGTACATGCGCTGGTCGGTGATGCTGTCGCCGTAGAACACGACGCGATCGCCATCGTGAAGGTAGAAAGGCTTCTCTTGTGCGGACAAGCTGGCGGCGACGAGACCCGCAGTGGCGATGGCGGCGGCAATGCGACGATGCATATTTCTAGAGACCTCTGTTCCTCGAATTTGCAAAAGCGAGGTAACGATACCATAAGAATCCCAGCGTTGTAACCTCACGATAAGCGGCGGGGCCGTGCAAGACCTTGGCAATCCTGCTTGCACGGCCACATAAAAATGGTAACGATACCGCACGGAACCACTCGCGCAATCTTTATCGCGTGAGAAGACGCATAGCCGTCGCCTCGGGCTTTGTTTTCGCCATTGACTTGGCGAGCTTGACGAAATTTCGAACAAGCACGGAAGCAGGCTCGTCGCGTGTCACGATGGCGATTTCGGAAAACGCTTCGCGGTACTTGAGCTCTCTGACGACGATGCCTCGGCGCTGCGCTGCTACTACGGAGCGGGGGAGGATCGAGACGTCGAGTCCCGCAGCGACGATTGCGACCGCGGTGTACATCTCTGCGGTTTCCTGCAGAATGTTCGGCGTGAAGCCTTGTTGCTGACATAGGTCGAGGATCTGATCGAAGAAGCCCGGTGCCCATCTTCTGCCATACAAGATGAAGTGCTGATCGCGCAGGTCAGCAAGGTGTAGGTCCTTCTTGCGAGCGAGAGGATGCTGCTTGGAAAGCACCATGACGAGTGGCTCTCTGTGTATGCGAGCGAAGCTCAGGCCTTTGTGTTGAGCGGGCATGCGCGCGAATCCGATGTCGAGCTCCTTGTCGGCCAGTTGCCGCAACTGGTCGCTGGTGCGCCAGTTCATCAGGTCCAGTTGCACGCCCGGGAAACGCTTGCGGTAAGCAACGGCGAGAGGCGGAACGATCTCCAGGGCCGCGGAGGACACGAAGCCAATCCTCAACCGTCCGGTCTCTCCGCGAGCGGATTCCTGAGCTTGATCAACGGCTCTCTTCACGCGATGAAGGATGTCACGAGCCGCCTCGAGAAAATCGGCTCCCGCTTCGGTCAGCCGTACGCTGCGCTTATTCCGCAGAAGCAACTGTGCGCCGACGCTCTCTTCGAGCTGCTGGATGTGCGCGGTGAGTGCTGGCTGCGAGATATGCAATCTCTGGGCCGCTCGCACGAAGCTAAGCTGTTCCGCGACAGCGATGAAGGATTGAAGATGCTTCAGCTCCATGGACATTCGGGAGTATTCAGCCTTTCCGAATAGACAATGCGCAAAATACGATTGGACTGATTATAGGTCGCGGGATTCAATGGTGACAGCCCTTGAGACTTGTCCTTTATTCCCGTTTGAAGAACAGCGAAACTCCCGATGCCTGCGCATGAATTCACCCTGATCGTGTTTCTGGTCTCCATTACGGCCGGTCTCCTCGGAGCCATCACCGGACTGGGCGGAGGTATTGTCGTGACCCCTGCGCTCACCTTATTGCTCGGGGTGGATATCCGTTATGCCATCGGAGCAAGCCTTGTCTCCGTCGTGGCAACCTCGTCAGGCGCGGCTGCGGCGTATGTGCGTGATGGCCTTTCGAACATCCGTATCGGAATGTTCCTCGAAGTCGCGACGACGGTCGGCGCGATCTCAGGTGCACTCCTCGCGAGTAAGACGCCTACGGGCGCGCTGACGATCTTGTTTGGGTTGGTGCTGCTTCATTCAGCATGGAACGTCATTCGCATGAAGAGGGATGAGGCACGGGAGAAGCATCCTGATCCGCTAACGCGCAAGCTACGCCTGGGCGGCGATTATGTAACCCCGCAGGGCACGATCCACTACGAGGTCGAGCATGCGAAGGCGGGCTTCGGACTCATGTACGTTGCGGGGATGCTCTCCGGTTTGCTGGGCATTGGCTCCGGTGCGCTGAAGGTCATCGCGATGGATCGGG
Organism: Granulicella cerasi; assembly: GCF_025685575.1. Taxonomy (NCBI): domain Bacteria; kingdom Pseudomonadati; phylum Acidobacteriota; class Terriglobia; order Terriglobales; family Acidobacteriaceae; genus Granulicella; species Granulicella cerasi. Next base: position 207,107 of record NZ_JAGSYD010000005.1, on the reverse strand, counting down.
TCATGGGGATTCCGTTCAAGGTTTCGACGGCGACAAGTAGTTTCATGATCGGTGTGACCGGTGTCGCAAGTGCCGCGATCTATCTCAAACGTGGTTACATTCAGCCCGTCATTGCGCTGCCGGTCATGCTGGGAGTGCTCGCGGGGTCAATGGTGGGCGCTCGCTTGTTGCCCAGATTGCCTGTGGTCACACTGCGCCGCGTATTTGCCGCGACCGTCGCGATCATCGCTGTGCAGATGATTGTGCATGGACTGCGAGGTTCGCGATGAGCGCGCAGGTTACGGACAAGTCTCTGGAGCGGCTGATCAGCTTGACGCTGCGCGGCGGAGTGCTCGCGGCGACGACGCTCGGACTGCTGGGCGGAGCGTTGGCGCTGATCACGGCACATCCGCAACCAGCGGAGTTCCATCACTTCATCGGCGAGGCGAGCCTGTTTGCGTCTCCGGCAAGCACAGTGCGGCTGCTCTTCAGCACAAGCGCAAAGCTCGCCGACCGCGGACAAGCCTTGGCTCAACTCGGAATCATCGTGCTGCTATTGACGCCCATCATTCGCGTGCTCTTCTCGATCATCGGCTTTGCGCTGGAGCGTGATCGGATATACGTCGTCATCACGTGCATCGTGCTCGCTACGCTGACGGTCAGTTTGATTCTTCATTGATCTGTGTGCGGCTGCGACTTCCCGGTGGCATTTCAAAATTTCTGGCTGGATGCTGCAAAATTACAGAGGCGTCGCTGGCAGAGCGACGCGCTGTGCGGGAGCCAGATTGCGACAAGAGAATCATGTAGTGGGGATCGATTTCGGAACGACGAACAGTTCCGTCTCCCTCGTACGTCAAGGAAGCGTAGAAGAAGTAGCGTTCAGATCCCGACTGGGGAGCAGCCGCTCATCGCGCTCGCTCCTTTATCTGGAACGAGGCCGATCCACTGCGGGAGCGAGCGGTGTGCGCTCCTGGACCGGTGCTGAGGCGGTTGAGCATTACCTGGAAGCGGATGAAGATGAGATCCAGAGACGTCTGATCCAGTCTCTGAAGAGCCATCTCTCAGCGCGCAGCCTGACAGGTACAGAGATCTTCGGTCGGCAATATCGCTTTGAAGAACTGGTGGCGCGCATTCTGCGTGATCTTCGCGCTCACGCGAGTGAAGCGTTTGGTTTCGACGTGACCCGCGCCGTTGTTGGACGTCCGGTGATGTTTGTCGGGGCAGGGGATGAAGCTGACAACGTGTTCGCGGAGCAACGCCTGTTGGCTGCATTCAAGGACGCAGGTTTCGAAGACGTGAGTTTCGCGATGGAGCCGGTCGCCGCCGCTCGAGCGTATCGCGCTGCAAACGCGACCGAAGGCGTCGCGCTCATCGGTGATTTCGGCGGAGGTACAACCGACTTTTCTTTGCTCCGTGTGCATCAGGGAGCAGCGGAAGTGTTGGCGAGCACGGGCGTCGGGTTGGCGGGAGATGCCTTCGACGCGCGCATCGTCCGCAGGTTGATCTCTCCAGCTTTGGGCTCTGAGTCCTCGTCGACCTCCTTCGGCAAGCAGTTGCCGACATTGCCTGCGTGGATATTCCGTCGGCTGGAGCACTGGCACACCTTGTCATTCCTTCGCACGCGCGAGGTGCGCGATATGTTGCGCGTGGCTGAAACACGAGCTTCAGAGCCGGACAAGATCTCTGCTCTGCGGACGATCGTGGAGGAAGACCTGGGCTACGTACTGCATCAAGCGGTGCAGAGCGTGAAAGCGCAGCTTTCCGTGAGCGAGACGGCCACCTTCTCGCTCGAGACGGGTTCGCTCCAACTGCATGAGGATGTGCAGCGGTCGGATTTCGAAACATGGATCGCGCCGGAGTTGGAACGCATGGAGCGGTCAATTGATGCGGTGCTGGATGCTGCCGGGCTACGTGCGGCTGAGGTGGATCGCGTTTTTCTCACCGGTGGCACTTCGCTGGTTCCGGCGGTGAGGAAGATCTTTACGGATCGCTTTGGTGAGGCCGAGGTCAACTCCGGGGACGTATTTACCTCGGTGTCCCAGGGCTTGGCGTGGCTCGGATCGGATGACAGCAATCGTTGATTCAGGCGCTTGCCGAAGGTCGATAAGTACAGACCCGGGCGAATGCTTTCGTTCGTCCAAGTCGATATAATTCGGCAGCTGACTTGTATGGATATTCTTGCCGTTGCAAAGCGCGCTGGCGTTTCGAGTGCCACCGTCTCGCGAGTGTTGAACTACCCGCAGAAGGTGCGGGAAGAGACGGCGCAGCGCGTTCGCGACGCGATTCGCGAGCTCGAATACATTCCTAACAACAGCGCTCGGAGCCTGCGGTCCGGGCGCAGCAATGTCTATGGCCTGATCGTCTCTGACATCCGCAACCCCTTCTTTCCCGATCTCATCGAGCAGTTTGAGGCGTTGGCGACCGAGCACGGCATTGACGTCACCTTTGCCAATAGCGGTTACAGCGAAGACCGGATGTTGGCCAGCGTGCGCCGTCTGCTCGAGAGAAACGTCGCAGCCGTTGCTGTGCTTACGTCGGAAGTGAGTGAGGCCGCGATCCAGCGCATTCGCGACGCGCGTATTCCTGCGGTGTTCCTGAATCAGCCGGTGCTGCTCGGTGACGTGCACAACATCACGGTGGATTATCTGAATGGGCTGAAGGAAGCGGTGGATCACCTGCTGATGCTGGGGCATAAGCGGATCGGCTTCGTGGCAGGGCCACCGACGTTAAGTTCGGCTGCCAGGCGTCGCCAGGCGTTCGTCGAGGCTCTTCGTTTGGGCGGACTGAAGGCGAATGAGCGTTTCATTTTCGAAGGCGATCATAAGATGACCGGCGGTCAAGCCGCCGCCGAAAGCATCTTCAGCATGAAGCAACGACCTACCGCAGTCATCTGCTCGAATGACATGACGGCTGTGGGCCTACTGCACGCCACGCAGCGCCTGGGATATTCGGTTCCAAAGGACTTGTCGGTCGTCGGCTTTGACGATCTCATTTTCAGTGAGATTGTGCAGCCGGCGCTCACGACGTTGCATCTCTCGCGGCTCGACATCGCGACACGAGCATTCTTCGCTTTGCATCATGGCCGTGACGCCAACGCATCGGCGCAGACCGAAGTGATCTTGCCACGGCTTGTAGTCCGCGACTCGACCGCCCGCATTACCTCCTAGTCGGTGCGGGTTTCCGCTGTAGCAATATCGCTCGGTTGTACCGCTGCGCGAGGATGCACGGAAGGTTCGCTGCCACGGCATAAACGCCGATAACGACGGACGCCCATCGCGGGTTCCAGAGGAAGAAGACAGGTGCACAGCAGAGTTGCAGCCAGTGTGCAAGCTCCGCGCGTCGAGTTTCTGCGAGGAAACGCTGCGAGTCGCGCACGTCGAATGAGCGGAGAGATTTTCGCGCGCCTCCCAGCCAGCTTGCGCCGTCCGGTAAGTGCCTTTTCCACTGTGGTACGCGGAGATGCCGATAGAATCTGGCTGCGCGTCGAGGCTGACTTATCTCCGTCAGGACATTGTCATGCTCGAAGCGCTGCAAGGGCACACGCAGGATAAGCGCGCTGATGGTCAGTTGCACAACCGGCCACAGAGTGATGTCCAGGACCGCCGTGAGCGCGGGCTTCATACTGCGCGCCCCTTCCATTCGCTCGGGCGATTCATAGCGCGACGATACGCGGAGCGAGCGAAGATGCCGAAGAAGAACACCAGCGGCACGGGGTAGAGGACGCAGCTGTAGAGCCGAAACGAGCCTATCTGTCGAGCGAAGAAGAAGACCTCAATGCTCGCGAGCACGTACAACGCGAGCGAGCATGAGAAGAACGCGCCGTGGGCAAAGAACGGGATGAGCGCCGCAGAGGAGAGCGCCGAGAGCCACACGATCGAGACGAGCAGAACCTTTCTGTCTGTCACTTGCGCGCCGTTTGCGAAAGCCTTCGTCCAACTCGAAACGAGTTGCCGAAAGCCGTCAGGGAACATCCTCATCCTGAGTGTTCCGCGACCCACGCGACAAACAGGTGTCACACCTGCTTCGCGGAGCTTCGACGCCAGATGCAGGTTCTCGAGCACGTGCCGTCCGACTGAGGCGTGGCCGCCGACCTTCCAGTAGTTCTCTCGACTAATGAGGAGAGACTGACCGAACAGGTGGCTTTCTCGGAAGCTGCCAAACCCTCCGGTTCCGAACGCCATCAGCAGGTTGAAGAAGAGCGACAACTCTTCGTAGGATCTCTCTGTTGCGGTGAACGGAAAGACGGATAGCGCGCTGTTCTGCATGTCACTCAGACCAGCCATGTGGGACAACGCGTGCAGGCCACCGCCATCGAACTGTGTATCCGCGTCGAGAAAAAGAAGTAGTTCATGGCTCGCGACGCGCGCGCCTTCTGTGCAGGCCCATGCTTTTCCGGTGAACCCGTCAGGAAGAGCGGTCGGACGAATCACTCTTGCCCCGAGGGACCGTGCAACCTCTGCGGTTGCATCCTGCGAGCTGTCGTTCACCACGATCACCTCGAGCGCGGGCGAGCAGCCAATCGACGCAAGCAGCTTGGCGATATTCCGCTCCTCATTGCGCGCGGGGATGATGATCGAAAGGGGGCGGTGAACTTCTCCCGGTTCATGCGTAGGCTTGTTGTCGATGGCGGGCGCCCGCGTCATCAGAACGAATCCGCTGATCAAGCCAATCGCGCTGAAGAGAAGCCACCAGATCATTGCTCTATTTGCTCGAGAATCATGCGGGCCACGTGCTGACCGCTGAGGGACACCATGGGCATGCCGCCGCCGGGATTGACGCTGCCGCCTACGAAGAACATGTTCTTGAAGTCGGCGCTTCGCTTCGGAGCCTTGAACGCGAAGTTGTGGCGGCGGTCGCAGACGACCCCGTAGATGGATCCGCGATTTGAGTAGTAGGTCTTCTCAATATCAAACGGCGTCCAAAAGTCTTCGACGATGATGTGCTTGCGAAGATCGGTAAGGCCCATCCGTTCGAGCTTGTCCAGGCATAACTCTTTCAGTGCCACACAGTCTTCATAGGTGTATGGGCGCTTGGACTGTAGCGGTGGAATATGCGGGAGAATCTTGATGTTGTCGCATCCCGCCGGCGCCTGCGAAGGATCGGTGCGTGTAGGCGCAACGAGGTAGATTGTCGGATCGTCCGGGAGCCGCTTCTCATGGAAGACGCGATCGAAGTGCTGCGACTGGTCCTTCGAATAAAAGAAGTTGTGGTGGGCGAGTTGCGGATACTCGCGGTCGAGTCCGAGATGAAGAACGATTCCCGAACATGCTGGCTCAAACCGCGAGAGCCGCTTCAGCTGCCGAGGCGTCTGTTGCAGAAGACGTTCTGATGCAGGGATGACCTCCATATTTGAGATGACGAAATCTGCGGGAACGAAGGTAGTCGCGCCCTGTGCGTCACGCAATTCGACGCCAGAGACACGGTCACCCTCTTGAGTGATGCGTGTTGCCTCTGTCTGCAGAAGAACCTCGACGCCCAGTTCACGCAGTCGCCGCTCAAAACCTCGCGCGAATTCGTACAGACCACCCTTGACATACCAGAGCCCGAAGCCTAGCTGGATGTACGGCATCAGGTTCATGAAGCCTGGCGAGTCGTTCGCAGACGAGCCGACGTACTTGATGAAGTAATTGAAGATGTCGCGCAGATACTGATTGCGAACGCGGCTGTTCACCGCGCCGGACATCGAGTGCATCCAGTCCATTTCGCGTCCGCCCATGAGACCGTAGAAGCGAATCAGTTCCCAGAAGCCATCAAGGCCTTCGCGAAGATAGCCGCGCTCGACGACGTCGTACTGCTGCTTGGAGTACGCGACGAAGCGTTCGTAGTCATCAAACGCTGTCCCTGCATCCGGGAGTCTAGACAGCTCGGAGCGCATCGTCTCCGTCCGTTCCCACAGGTCGAGTACGGTTCCGTCCTCAAAGAAATTTCGCCATTGCGGGTCTACTCGCTCGAGCGGCACATAGTCTTCGAGGGTTTTTCCATCGCCTTCAAACAGAGGTCGAAAGACCTGCGGCAGCGTGAAGATGGAGGGGCCAAGATCGAATTTGAAGCCTTGTGTTTCGAGCAGGTTCAGCTTGCCGCCGAGTTGCCCGTTCTTTTCGACGAGAGTGACCTGGATGCCGGCCTTCTGGAGCTGTATAGCAGCGGACATGCCACCGATGCCAGCTCCGATCACGACCGCGGTAAGAGGTTTCGACATTTACATCTCCGTCTGGAGTGTTGAGGTGTGAGCGTGAGTCGCGCCTACGAGGTAGGGCGTCATTAAGGCCATGGCAAAGGCAAACGCGCCGAACCATCTTCCGATTCGCGAATGGCGGACGCGAATGATGATGCTGAGCTGGCGATAGGTTGCAGGGAGAAAAGGAAACCAGTGGCGTTCGCGTGTCTTGCGAGCGCGTTGCGTCATGACAACTTTCGTCTTGCTGAATGTAAGCAGGCCTTCAGCGCCGTGATAACGTCCGTAGCCGCTGGCACCATTGCCGCCAAAGGGGGCCTCGGGGTTGGCGATATTGCGGATCACATCGTTGATGGCGATATTAGGCGCGCGAAGTGCGCTCGCAACGCGTTGTGCTTTGCGCAGGTCGCGCGTCCAGATGCTGGCTCCCAGAGCGAAGTCGCCGCTATTGGCGCGGCGTACTGCCGTTTCTTCCGCATCGAATTTGCCGATGCAGAGAATGGGGCCGAAGCTCTCATCACGTAGGAGCGTAGCGTCGTTAGGTACATCCGTCAGTATGACGGGGAAGCGTCCCGTCAGGTCTTGCGCATGGAGCACTCGTGCTCCGCGCTGAACGGCCTCGTCGATTTGAGAAGCGAGTCGAGTTCGTAAAGCATCTGACAAACTCGCTGACATTTCACCCGAATCCGCTTGCACCGGTCGCAACTGCCGGATGCGCTCTACGAGCTTCGCGACAAAGCTTTCGTAAAGAGATTCTTCGACGAAGACTCGCTTAATGCCCACGCACACCTGTCCGCTATGAAGGAATGCTCCGTAAACAACGCCTTCAATCGTGCGTGGCAGCGAGCAGTCTGCGAAGACAATGGCGGCATCTTTGCCACCAAGCTCCATCAGTGAGGGAATGAGGAGCCGACCCGCGCGCTCTGCCAGCATTCGCCCATTGTGCGTGCTCCCGGTGAAGCACACGAAGTCAGGCCGCGCCTCGAGGTAGTCTCCTGCAGAGTCGGGCGCATCGGTGAATACTTGAAGAAGGTGTTGCGGCAGCCCTGCTGTTTGCATCAGATCCTGCAGGACAGCCGCAAGATGCGGTGTCTGCTCGCTCATCTTCAGCACGACGGCGTTGCCAGCGTAGAGTGCAGTGAGTGCAGGAACCATCGAGAGCTGTAGCGGATAGTTCGAGGGTGCATAGATCAGCGCGACTCCATGCGGCTCATAGTAGCGCGTAAATCTGGCAGAGCCAAAGAGCAAGCGGCTGCGTCCCAGGCGAAGCGGCGACAGAATTCTTTCGGCATGATTTCCGTAGAAGCGGAAGTGCTCCAGCGTAACCAGAAGATCTCCACCCAGCGCATCGAGCGGAGGCTTGCCCGTGTCTGCGACGATCGCATCAACGATCTCCTCCTGGCGCTCGACGAACACGTCTGCAAGTCGCGCGAGCATGGCATGGCGAGAACGCCAGGAGGATGCGGCCCAGAGTTCTCCTGCGCGGCGTGATCGAGCGATCACCTCGTTCTTCATTGTGCTGGTTCCGCGAAAGCGATCTGCCCATATGGCGTGGCTTCGCGATGGGGAACGCGGTACTTGGCGCAGAGCATGTTCGCGGCGATGCGTGCTGATTCGAAGATCGTCGGCAAGCCCGAACCGGGATGAGTGCCGCCTCCAACGAGATAGCAGTTGTCGACCTCTTCGAACTTATTATGCGGTCGAAGGTAGAGCATCTGTGTCCAGTTGTGGCCCATGTTGAAGGTCGCTCCGGCGTAGACCGAGTTGCGCTCCCAGTCCGCGGGCGTCACAATCTGTTCCGCGACGATATGCTCCTCAATGTCGTGGAATACCGAACGTTCCTTGAGCAGTTGCAGCGCCATCTTTCGATAGTCGGACTTCTTCATCTCCCAATCGATCTCGCTGAAGTTGTTCGGCGTGGGCACCAGGACGTAGAGCGCAGAGTGACCTTCGGGAGCAGTAGAAGGGTCATTCACCACGGAGTTTCGCACGTATACCGACACGTCTTCCGAGGCGATCTTGCGTTGCGAGATGTCTGCCAGATTGCGCTGGTAGTCATTCGCGAAAATGATGGTGTGGTGGTCGGAGTCGGGGTAGGTCTTGTCTACGCCAAGGTAGAGCATGAAGGTGGAGCAGGACCAGCGTTTGCGCTTCAGCGTATCGGGTGTGTATTTGCGCAGCGTGCCGGGCTCGAAGAGCGTCGACATTGCGTGTCCGAAGTCGGCGTTGATCACAACTTCGTCGTACTCGCGTTTTTCTCCGTCCATCAATTCAATGCCGGTGGCGGCACCGTTCTTGGTCAGCACCCGGTGTACCGGCGTCGAGGTGAAGATCCGCGCACCCTCTTCGCGAGCGACCTCGGCGAAGGCGTCGCTGATGCGGCAGAGCCCACCCTGCACGTGATAGATTCCGTGCGCGTGCTCGGTGTAAGGGATCATCGCGAAGAGACCGGGACAGTCCCAGGGGGACATGCCGAGGTACTTCGACTGGAACGTGAATGCGAGGCGAAGCTCTTCAGAGCGGAAGTATTTGCCGAGCACATCGAAGAGGGACCGGCCCATGGCGATATGCGGCACAGCAGAAAAGAGCGTTGCGCTCAGCATGGAACTCAGCGAGCCATAGGGCTTCTGCAAGCACGGGTAAAGCTTCTCAAAGCGTTCGCTCTCGCGCTTCAGGAATTGATCGAGTGCCGCTCCTTCGCCGGGGAACACCCGCTCGATCTCTACGCGCATGTCGTTGGGATCGGAACGCGCAAGCAATGACTTGCCGGGGAAGTTGAGGCGGTACATCGGGTCCAACTGAATGCAGGTGAGATAGTCCTCGATGGCGCGACCGGTCTCCTGAAAGAGCTCGTCGAGCAGGAACTTCATCATCAGGAATGTCGGACCGAGATCGAAGCGGTACGGCCCGAGCGTGAGCTCCGCGTTGCGGCCGCCGATACGATTGGCCTTCTCGTAAACGTCTACTGCAAAGCCTCGTGAAGCAAGGAGCATGGCGGAGGCGAGACCACCGGGGCCAGCGCCGACAATGGCAATCTTCTTGGGCATACGATCCTTCGGGACAACTTCACCAAGAGCACGGATCTAGCGCTTGGTGCAGCGTTCGATCCGCAGGAGGCGATAAAAACACGACGTTTTCAGCAAGATACACTTGCTCCTCGGATGCAGGGAAGCGCGAAGTGGTTGGAAGGCCAGAGTTACCGCATTCGTCGCAGTGATTTGAGCTGCATCGAGGAAGCGCCACGATTATCGGAGGTCCTCTGCAGACGAGGATTGCCGTGTAGTGTCGCAGGTGCTTCAATGGAGATGTTGCGCAAGCTCATCGCCATCACGTTGCTGGCAATCTTCGGACTGCCATTTGCTTCCTCGCTCTTTGCGCTTACGCCGAAGAGTGAAGCGAATTTGCCTGCGTGCTGCCGCCGCGGCGGCAAGCATCATTGCAGCATGAACATGGCGGGCGGCTCTGACTCCAGCAGCTCGCAGCCGCACTTTTCGGCTCCGGTAGAGAAATGCCCGTACGCGCCGATGATGCATGTTGCTGATCATCAGCCGATGATGTTGCCGATGACTTACGTCGCTTTCCGCGCGCCGAGTCTCGAGCGTCAGCCCGACATCGTTCGTCAGGCTGAGTCCGCCATGCGGATTTCGCGTGAACGCTCTCGCCATAAGCGCGGCCCCCCGGTAGTTTCCTCTCTCTCGAACTAAATCCGAGTGCGCGTGCACTTGGTCAACGCGATGCGGGCTTGGGCCTGCGAGCGCTTCATCGAGCCATTGGCCTACGAGGCGAATGAAGCTCCTTGAGCGTCAGCGACGAATGTGAGGAAATTTTGCTTCGGCATAGATATATGTACGTGGCCGCGACCGTTGCGGCCCTGGGATCGTGCTGCGCGTCTGCGCAGGTGAACAGTAGTCTCTCCGGGGTCGTTCTGGACGGAGCTGGTGCAGCTGTTGTCGGCGCGCAGGTTGAGGTTTCGCAAGGCGGACAAACTCTGTTTTGTGGAGCGTCGGACGCTACGGGACACTTTTCTTTCGCGGATGTCCCCGCAGGCGCTTACATGGTGCGCGTCAGCCGCGAAGGCTTCCAGACGAGCTTGCAGAGTATGACTTTGCGCGCAGGCACTCCGGTTGCGTTGCGCACGACACTGTCAGTGGCGTCGTTGTCACAGAGCGTTACGGTAGATGCGCAGACCGCGCTGGTCACCGAGCTGCCGACGAGCCAGACGCACACTGCGGTGAGCCGGGAGGAGTTCAAGAACTCGCCGGCGATCACGGTTGCGGACATCGTCAGCCTCATGCCGGGCGTCAGTTTCGTGACGGGCAACGGTCCTCGCGATATCGCGGTCTCTGTCCGAGGATCGAGCACGCGCCAGACCTACGGCGTCCGCAACGTGCAGGTCTTTGAGGATGGCTTTCCCGTAACCCAGCCGGATGGGCTTGCCCGCATGGACCTCACAGATCCTCACGCGTATAGCGGCGTGGATGTCGTACAGGGGCCGTCCTCTGCGCTCTACGGCAACTACGCCACCGGAGGAGCAATCAACTTCCATACGCGTTCGGGAAGTGACATCCACGGCGTCGAGGTAGGAGCGGACTTCGGCAGCTTTGGATACTTCAACGACTATGTCACCTATGGTACCGGCAGCGAGCGCTATCAGCTCGCCGTCTTCCTGAGCAACGTCCGCGCCGAGCAGGCGACGTCGAACAATCAGTTCAACACCATCACGGCCAACATCCTGGCGAGTTTTGCAGCAACGCCCCGCGATCGTATGACGTTCAAGTTCATCAACAATAACCTGGATACGAACCTCTCCATCCGACTCTCGCGCACGCAATACGCGTTGAATCCCTATCAGCGCGGTTGTGCCGTATATAGCAGCGCCTTCGCAGTAAACGGCTGCGCAAGTGTGAGCGTATTCACCAACGGATTTACTGGCACCAGGCAATCATTGGCTGCAGCGGAGGCCGGGCTGAATCGACATGATCGTCGTACGATCGTGGGTGCCCGATATGAGCATGATGTGAGCGCCGACACCACGTGGCAAACGCAGTTCGTGTGGGACGACCGCGTTGCGAATCAGCCGACGAGTGCTTCGGCATACCGTGGAACGCTGCCGTCGTTCAACGTGGTGAGTGACCGGCTGCGCCACGGCAAGCTCGGGGGCAAGGAGTCGACTACCTACGTGGGAGGCTTCTTCAATTACGAAAACATCAGCTCAACCAGCGCGAACCTCATGCCTGGCGGGAACGCTGCCATCGGTGCACCGACGCAGACGATTCAAGGTGATCATTTCAACACAGGTTTCCACCTGCGCGCCGAGTATGCGCTCGCCCCTCAATGGACTCTCGTTGCAGGTGTCGGAGGTGAATACACCCAGCTCGCTGCGGTCGCGAACAACTTCACCTATACGGTGGCTACGAGTTCGCCGCTGACGATCTCCACGGCCATCAATCCTGTACGCGGTGATCGGAACTTCTTCAACGTGGCCCCCGAGTTTGGTGTGCAGTATCGTCCCACGAGTGTGTGGAAGCTGCACGGACGCATAGGTACCGGCTATGGCACGCCGCAGGCGACCCAACTGTTCACGACGCCGCAAGGACTGTTCGGCAACAACACGACGCTCAAAACGCAACGCAATATCGGTGTCGAGGGAGGAGCCGACCTGACACTGAGTAACGTCCTGACGCTCTCGGGGACGATCTTCTATGAGTGGTTTCGCAACGAGATGGTGACGCAATCTCCTGGCGTGAACCTGCAGAGCTTTACTTTCAACGCACCAGCCTCTGCTCATCGTGGTGTTGAGTTGGGAGTCGACCTTCATCCGCTGGTTCACGCGCTGCCGGGCTTGAGGATGCGTGGAGCTTATACCTACGACAACCAGATTTACACCAACTACACGGAGCAATTGACGAGCAGCGGAGTCACGGCGAGCTTCGCGCGCGCGGGACTTCGCATTCCCGGGGTGCAGCCTCACACACTCAACGCTCGCATCCTCTACGATCAGCCGAGCGGCATGCTTCGCGGGTTTGGAGGCTATCTGGAAGACGGTTGGCGCGATGCTTTTTATCTCGACAACGGAAACCTGCTGAAGGCGCCGGGCAATAATCTGTTGAACCTCAGCCTTCATTACGATCCTCCTGCGAAGCATGGGCTGGCTTCGCGGCTGCGGTTCTTCTTCGATCTGCAGAACCTTGCGAACGTGACCTACGTCGCGTCTGCGGGCAACATTACCAACACGCTGAATGCTGCTGGCCAGCAGAACGATGCGAGCGTGCTGGCGAGTGTTACGGGCTCAATCTATGCGGGGACGCCGCGTGCGTCGTACGGAGGCGTTCGCCTGCGCTTCTAGCGGGCGACGATGATGATGAAGACACTCAATCATTCCAGCAGCAGAGAAGAGCAGGGACGTCGGACCTACAGGATGATTTGGCGTTGGCACTTCTACGCCGGTCTATTCTGCATCCCTCTCGTGATCTGGCTCGCGCTGACAGGCTCGATCTATCTCTTCAAGCCGCAGATTGAACGCTGGCTCGACAGGCCCTACGACCACCTGACGGTCGACGGCGCCCGCGCGACGCCAGAGCAAATTGCGACGGTCGCCGTAGCTGCCGTGCCGGGAGCGAGCCTGCACTATTACGAGCTCCCACCCAGTGACCATGCGGCTGTGCGTGTGATCGTTGGTGTAGGGACGAAGGAGTATCGCGTGTATGTGCACCCGCAATCGCGCGCGGTGCTGCATACCGTCGAGGAAGACAGACGGCCGATGCGGGTGCTCTTCTATCTGCATGGCGAATTGATGGCAGGCAAGCTCGGCTCTTATCTGGTCGAGCTAGCGGCCTCGTGGGCGGTGGTCCTGCTCGTCACGGGAGTGTATCTTTGGTGGCCGCGACAGATAGACAGTCTCGCTGGAGTGCTCTACGTTCGCCTGCGAAAGGGTAGCCGACTCTTCTGGCGCGACCTGCACGCCGTGACGGGATTGTGGATCTCCGCGCTCGCTCTCTTTCTTATCCTTACGGGTCTGCCGTGGGCCGCGGGATGGGGCAGCTATTTCAAGGGCATGCGTTCGCTCACTGGAACGGGAGTCGCCCGGCAGGACTGGGCGACCAGTCGCAGTGGTGAGAACACAGATCGTGCGGCACTGAACAACAACAGCACGAGCTTGATGGACGCGATGCCGGGCATGGAACACTCCGGGCATACCGGCCACTGGATGCATCACATGACCGCGCCGGATGCTTACGCGCCCTTGAACCAGCTGGTTCCTGTAGCGCAGGACTTGAAGCTCGCCTCTCCGGTCGAAATCATGCCGGCGATGCTGCCTGGCGGATCGTGGACGATCAAGTCCGATGCACAAAATCGCCCACAGCGTGTCGTGCTCCGAGCTGATCCAAAGACAGGAGCCATCAAAAGTCGCCAAGGCTTTGCGCAGCGATTACTGCTGGATCGCATCGTCGGCGTGGGCGTCGCCGCGCATGAAGGGCAGCTGTTCGGCGTGGCGAATCAGTTGTTAGGTCTGTTCGCTGCGATGGGACTCGTGCTGCTCTGTGTGAGTGCGGCTGTCATGTGGTGGAAGCGCCGGCATGTCGGCTCGCTCGGAGCTCCTATTGCGATCTCGAGGCCGCGCTGGACGGTTGCGCTGATCGTACCGATGTTCGCGTTATTACTGTATCTGCCTGCGTTCCTGATTTCGTCGCTCCTTGTGTTGCTCTTAGAGCGCTACGTGCTTTCGAGGATGACCGCCGCCGGGCGATGGCTCGGGCTACGGCATGCGGCCTAATCGCGGTTCGCGCGACGGAAGATGAATGTTCGTTGCACGGCAAAGCTCACCAGCGAGAGCGGTGTATCAACGCAGAGCTTCGCAACGAATATGTTCCAGTGCGCCTGATGAGTGAGCAGCCAAAGCAGGCCGTAGCTCAGTCCAGCGATGCATGCGGCCAGGGCGTAGTAGCGAAGCAGAGAGTTCGCCACGGACCCGCGATTGTGGAAGACGAAGCTGCGGTTCAACAGGAAGTTGAGCAGAGAGCTCGTGCGGCCGATCACGATGGAGAGCGCAAGGTTCTTCGTCGCCTCATAGGCGAGCGCGAAGAGCAAGAGGTCCAGCACCGCTGCCAGGATCGACGAGAAATAGAAGCGCGCCAGCACGAAGTAGATGCGCATCGAGTCGCGAATCGGGTTGAAGTGCGACGATCGATTGGAGTCGATGTAAACCGTCTGGATGGGTACCTCCAGCGGACGATGACCACGACGGCAGAGATGTGTGAGCACGTTCATCTCGTACTCGTAGCGCTCGCCTTCGAGCGGCAACAGCTCGGGTAACAGAGCCGTGGGAAATCCTCGGAGTCCGGTCTGCGTGTCGGTGACCTGTGTGCCTGTGACGAGATGGAAGATCCACCGCGTGAGCGTATTGCCGAAGCGGCTGCGGAAGGGAACGTCCGTGTCGAAGCTGCGAACGCCAAGCGTGACCGTCGGTTGTGAATGGATGGAACGGGCGAGCGCCTCTGCGGTGGCGAGGATGTCTTGCGTGAGGTGCTGTCCATCGGCATCGGCTGTGACGACGCCTTGTATCTGCGGGTAGCTTGCGAGGATGTAGTTGAACCCCGACTTGAGCGCGCGCCCTTTGCCAAGGTTCACTGCGTGCCGGAGGACTGGTACGCCGGCTTCACGGAGCGCGGAAAATATAGCCTGCGACGCCTCGCCGCTGCCATCATCCACAACGACGATTGTTCCGAAGTCTGCACCTTGCAGTTCGCGCACCGTGGCGAGCAAGGCATGTTCCGGCTGCCACGCAGGTAAGAGCGCTGCGATGTTTCCTAGAACGCCTGGAGCCACGGTTGTCATTCGCTGGTTAGCGTATCAGAGCTTCTTGTTCTCTGCCGACGACATAAGTGAGTCGGCGCGCATCTAACCCGTGAAAAGAAGGACTTCGCGAAGGTGAATGTCATTTTTATCGCGGCCATCGTGGCCGTCAGTATCCTGCTCATGCTGTGGCGACCGTGGCGACTTCCAGAGGTCGTATGGGCCGGCAGCGGTGCGCTGCTGCTTGTTCTCTGCCGTTTTCTTCCGTGGCATGAGGCTGGTCGAGCGATTGCGAAGGGGAGTGACGTCTATTTCTTCCTGATCGGCATGATGCTGCTTCCTGCCGTGGCCAGGGAGAATGGCGTCTTCGACTGGGTTGCATCTCTCTCAGCCCACGCGGCTCGAGGTTCTGCGGCGAGACTTTTCCTCCTGATCTATGGGTTCGGCACGCTCACGACGATCCTCATGTCAAACGATGCGACTGCGGTTGTGCTGACCCCTGCGGTACTCGCAACGGTGCGGAGAGCGAAGGCTCAGCCACTGCCGTTTCTCTTTGCGTGCGCGATGGTGGCGAATGCGGCATCGTTTGTTCTACCCATTTCTAATCCAGCGAACCTCGTCGTGTTTTCGAAGGCCATACCGCCGCTCGGAAGTTGGCTGAGTTCTTTCCTGCTGCCTTCGATCGCGTCGATCATCGCCACGTATGCCGTGCTGCGGTGGGCCTTTCGCGAGGATCTTTCGCCGGCCTTGGAGCCATGCCAGGAAGCGCAGCCTCTTTCTTCCGCCGGGAAGGGAACCCTGATCGGCCTTGGCTTTGCGTGCATCGTCATGCTCAGCGCCTCCGCGCTTCATTGGGATCTCGGCGTACCGACCTGCCTCGCTGCCGTCGCCGTTGCGATTTGGAGCTGCTGGCGCGATCGGCTTTCGCCGCTGAAACTGCTGCGTGAGGTGAGCTGGCAGACCATTGCGCTCGTCGCCGCGCTCTTCATTCTGGTGGAGGCCGCGGAACGCATCGGAGCGCTCACGCTCAGCACGAGGGCGCTGCAGTGGGCCGACAACGTGAGCCGTCACGGCGGACCGATGCTCGCGGGCCTGTCCGTCGCGCTCGGCAACAACGTGGTGAACAATTTGCCCGCTGGTTTGCTCGCTGGGGCTGCGCTTGCCGCTTCTCACACTTCGCCTCTGATGACGAGAGCGGTTTTGATTGGTGTCGACCTCGGACCGAATCTATCGGTAACGGGTTCGCTTGCAACGATTCTCTGGATGCTGGAGCTGCGCAAGGAAGGCGTCGAGATGAGCGGCTGGCAATTCTTGAAGATGGGCCTCATCGCAATGCCGGTGGCACTTGTGGCCAGCTTGCTCACGCTTCTCGTTGCGAATCACTAAATCAGCCGTTCGGTTCAAAGCGATACCCCACCCACGGCTCGCTGACCACGTACCGCGGTGTTGCATCCGATTCGATCTTCTTACGCAACTGTGCCACCAGCACACGGAGATAGTCAGGCTGATCGACACCTGCAGGACCCCATACCGTGCGCAGCAGTACCCGGTGTGTGAGTACTCGGCTGGGACTCCGCGCAAACGCCAGGAGGAGATCGAATTCCTTGGGCGTGAGATGGACGAGTTCTCCGCGCACTGTGACCGAGTGTGCGCTGGTGTCGATGACAAAGTCACCTTCCGTGATGCAATCGTCAACGGTTTGGAATTTCGTAAGTCTTCGACGTAACTGCGCTCGCACTCGCGCCTGAAGCTCCGGCATATTGAAGGGCTTCGTGAGGTAGTCATCCGCACCCTCGTCCAGCGCCATCACCTTCATGGTGTCCGTCGACTTTACGCTGAGCACAATGATGGGTGTGTCCACGACGCGCCGAAGCGCCTGCGTGAGTTCAAGACCATCCATCTCCGGCATTGCTAAGTCGGTGATGATGAGGTCGGGGTTTTGCTGCTGAACGAGCTCAAATGCCTGAAGACCGTTGCTGGCGGTGATGACTTCATACCCGCTGCTTTGCAGAGCAGTGCGCAGCATCCTCGCAATCTGCGGTTCGTCATCCACGACCAAAATGCGGCTCATGCAGGTTCCTCGCTCTTCATTGTCCTGCGGCCAAGGCGCTTCTTCAAAATATTTTCGAGAGTACAGCCGGGCGTTGCGGCGGCCTAAAAATGAAAGACGACATCCGAGGCCACGGTGAATTGATTGGTTCGCGTGCCGTTGTCATAGGCCCGCCTGTCCCACGCGTGGTCGAACCGAAGCTCTGGGCGGATCTGCACGGTGGTACCGATCCAATGGCTCCACATCAGTGTCTCTTCGCTGTATTTGGTGGCGTGCCCTGTGCGTTGGCCCTTCTTGTCATTCAAAAAATCCGTTCGCAAAGAAATGAAATCATGTGGCGATAGCTGCTTGTTCACGTAGTTGACCGCCGCCCACTCAGGAGCGAAGCACCGCTGCAAGCCCAGCCTGCAGTTGGCGCCGTTGGTTCCTTTTTCCGGGACGATCGAACCGTTGATGCTGGGGACATCACGCTGCGACATCGAGTAGACCTCTGTCGCCAGATGCCAGGTGCTTCCGATCTTGTGATACCAGGTGGCGTCATACATCTGGAGATTGTTGAAGGCGTACTTGCCATCGTTGATGCCGTTCGCGCAAAGATAGAAATTATCATTCACGCTCTGAGTGGTATAGCTCACACAGCCTGTGAACGCGGGCTTCGCATCTGTAGTCCACGGGGCAACATCGTGCCCAGCCGATACTCCGGCCTGCACGGTCCATCGGTCGTTGAGTTGAATCGTCGCGAGAGCACCTGTATCGGTGAACGGATCAACGGCATAGAGTAGCGAGTGGCTGAACATGTAGTTGTTCGGCGTGAGCTGCGCTTCAATGCCGGGAATCGAAATGTAGCGTCCCACGCGAAGATTCATTCCTCGGCCCACATGTGGGAAGTAGATATCGACGTACTCGAGCACCGGGTCGAAGCCGTACTGGCGATTGTGATCGAGAAGCTGGCTGCTGAAGTAACCTTTATTGGTTGTGGAGCGATAGTCGGTGCCGAAGAAACCGGTGAGGTGGAAACCCCAGTCGATGTGGTCACGTTGCACCGAGTCGGGCAAGCGCTCTACGTACACCACCGCCTGGCCCAGCTCTACGCGATTTGAGTAGATGTCATTCGTCTCGGGATAGTTTCGGTCTCGCGAGGTAGAGAGGTTCGCTGTCGGCTCGATCCAGCCGTACACCTTGGTTCGAGTTCGTGCACCGTTGATGGCTGTTTGTAACGGATAGACGTTGCCGTCCGATTCGCCAATCGTCGGCGAGCCGCCGTAGGACCAGTCGGCACTGGGGAAGGGCGGGGAGTTCAGCGGTGAGGGAACACCACGTCGCGGCGCTCCCGGACCGGAGGGCGAAACTCCACTCCAGTCTGTTCGATAAAAGCTAACGAAGCGCTCCAGAAACCCTTGTTTGTCGTTCTGTGTGGAAGGCGCGCCTGTCTGTGCCGACGCTGAGACCGCCGCAGCGAAGAGCATCAGGATGAGCAATCTCGCGCGTTGTCGTTCGCCGAGGGTCAGTGTCTTCATTTCGGCTCGTGAGTGTGGAAAGCAGTCGTGTGAAGCATATTTCATGTCCGTTCATCGTTGGATGCTGCTCCGTATCGCTGAGCAAGTATCCTCCACGGCGATTCTCTAAGGTCTGGCGTTAGCCGCCGAGAGATGGTCCAGGGCAAGGTTCAGATGAAGCACATTCACGCGCGGCTCGCCGAGCAGACCGAACTGACGTGGTGTCACGTTCTGGTAGACCAGCTGTTCCACTCGCGCGCTGGCGATGTGCCGCTCCTGCGAGATGCGAGGTACTTGATAGAGTGCGGCAGCTGGCGAGATATCCGGATCCAAGCCCGAGCCCGAGGTCGTCACGAGGTCCACCGGAACAGGGGCACCACTACTCTTGATTTCAGCGCTGGCGGCCACTCTGTCGGCGAGAGCCTTGCTCGTGGGGCCAAGATTTGAGCCAGCAGATGATGTAGCGTCATACCCTGTCCCCGCTGCCGAAGGGCGGCTATGAAAGTAGCCGACCCCTGTAAACGGCTGACCAATGAGCGCTGAGCCAACCATGATGTCGTTTTGAGTGATGAGCTGTCCGTTCGCCTTCTGGTGCATCGTCAACTGCGCGATGCCCGTGATGACGACGGGGTAAACGATACCCAGCAGCACTGCGGTGACGAGGGTGTAGAGCGTTGCTGTTATGATTTGCTTCTTCATTTGTTCCTTCGGCTAAGCCAGGTGCAGGGCTGTCACTGCAAGGTCGATGACCTTGATGCCAATGAAAGGTACGATGATGCCGCCTAGGCCATATACGAGCAGATTGCGTTGAAGCATCGCTGCCGCGGACATGGGTTTGTACGCAACCCCACGCAGAGCGAGCGGGATCAACCCAATGATGACGAGGGCGTTGAAGATGACTGCGGAAAGTACCGCAGACTCAGCGTTGTGGAGATGCATGATGTTCAGGGCGTTCAACACCGGAAAGACACCAGCGAACATGGCGGGGATGATCGCGAAGTACTTCGCCACGTCGTTGGAGATGCTGAATGTCGTCAATGCTCCTCGTGTCATCAACAGCTGTTTGCCGATCGCGACGATCTCAATCAACTTGGTGGGGTTGGAGTCGAGATCGACCATGTTGCCCGCTTCTTTCGCGGCCTGTGTACCCGAGTTCATTGCAACTCCAACATCCGCCTGTGCAAGCGCGGGGGCATCGTTGGTGCCGTCGCCGGTCATGGCCACGAGCTTGCCCTCCGCCTGTTCGCGCTTGATAAGGTCCATCTTGTCCTTGGGCTTGGCTTCGGCGAGGAAGTCGTCGACGCCGGCTTCGCGAGCGATTGCCGCTGCGGTAAGCGGATTGTCGCCGGTGATCATCACGGTACGGATGCCCATCGACCGAAGCTGGTCAAAGCGTTCCTTCATGCCGCCCTTAACGACATCTTTGAGGTAGACCACGCCCAGTGCGCGGCCGTTCTCCGCGACCACTAACGGTGTGCCGCCTTTGCGGGCAACCTCTTCTACGGCTGCACGCACTTCACCGGGAAGCGTGTTGCCGTGCTCCTGGAGATACCGAGAGATCGCATCCACGGCGCCTTTGCGGATGCTTCGACCATCGGTCTCGATGCCGCTCATTCGAGTGGTCGCAGAGAACGGGATGAACTCCGCGTTGAGTGACGCCAGCTCGCGACCACGGAGGTTGTAGGCTTCCTTCGCGAGCACCACGATGGAGCGACCTTCGGGCGTTTCGTCGGAGAGTGAGGAAAGCTGCGCTGCATCTGCCAGTTTGGCGGGAAATACACCCGGTGCGGCGATGAACTCTGCTGCCTGCCTGTTGCCAATTGTGATGGTGCCGGTCTTATCGAGCAGCAGAGTGTTGACGTCGCCCGCAGCTTCCACGGCACGGCCAGAGGTTGCGAGGACATTATGTTGCACGAGACGGTCCATGCCTGCGATGCCGATAGCTGATAGCAACCCGCCGATCGTTGTAGGGATGAGACAGACAAGTAGCGAGATCAGCACGAAGATCGTCTGCGGTGCTCCTGAGTACAGCGCGAACGGCTGCAACGTTACGACAGCTAACAGGAAGATGATCGTGAGCCCTGAGAGAAGGATGTTCAGGGCGATCTCGTTCGGTGTCTTCTGCCGCTCTGCGCCTTCGACGAGTGCAATCATGCGATCGAGAAAGGTCTCGCCCGGGTTCGAAGTCACGCGTACGGTGATGACATCCGATAGGACGCGCGTGCCTCCGGTCACTGCTGAGCGATCTCCACCGGCTTCACGAATTACCGGGGCAGATTCGCCGGTAATCGCGGACTCATCCACCGACGCCACACCTTCGATCACTTCGCCATCGCCAGGAATCATCTGGCCCGCAAGTACACGCACGAGGTCACCCACCCGAAGCTTCGATGATGGAACTTCCTCGACGCTCCCCGTTTTGCTGAGGAGGTACGCGGTTGTTTCCGACTTCGCTTGACGTAGGGCGTCGGCTTGGGCTTTGCCGCGACCTTCCGCCATAGCTTCGGCGAAGTTCGCAAAGAGCACGGTGAACCAGAGCCATAGCGTGATCTGAAGATCAAACTTGAAGTGGCCGTGACGCGTCGCCCGGTTCAAGAACAGCAGCACGGTGGTCAGCACGCTGCCGAGTTCAACGACGAACATTACCGGATTCTTCATCATCAAGCGAGGATTCAACTTGGTGAGCGCATCCACGCTCGCTCGACGAACGATCTTGCTATCGAACAGCGAGCGACGTTTTGCTTGTGTAGGCATTGTGTATCTCCGAGTAGCGCAGTTAGAAGCTTTGGCCTGCGCGCATCAGCAAGTGCTCCAGCACAGGGCCGAGCGAGAGTGCAGGGAAGAACGTGAGCGCACCAACGATGAGGATGACGCCGATGAGCAGCATCGTGAAGAGCGATGTGGTAACAGGGAAGGTCCCGGCGGACGCCGGCACACTCTTCTTCGCCGCCAGACTGCCAGCGATCGCCATCATCGGCACGATCATCATGAAGCGACCAAAGAACATCGCGATGCCGAGCGAGTAGTTGAACCAGTGAGTATTCGCGTTCAGGCCTGCGAATGCGGAGCCGTTGTTGCCGGTCGCAGAGGTGTATGCGTACATGATCTCGCTAAGACCGTGAGGGCCGTGATTTGCAAGGCTCGAAAGCCCGAGGTTCGGCATCAGCACGGTGATCGCGCTGAAGCCGAGAATCAACATTGGAAAGATCAGTAGGTAGAGCATCGCCATCTGCACATCGAAAGCTTCAACCTTCTTGCCGAGATACTCTGGAGTGCGTCCCACCATCAGCCCAGCGATGAAGACAGCCATGACGACGAAGACGAGCATGCCGTAGAGCCCCGCGCCGACTCCACCGAAAACGACTTCACCGAGCAGGATGTTCACCATGGGCACCATGCCGCCGAGCGGCGTGAAACTGTCGTGCATGCTGTTCACGGCACCGCAGCTTGCATCGGTCGTCACAGTTGCAAAGAGAGCAGAGTTTGCAATGCCAAACCTTACTTCTTTACCTTCCATGTTGCCGCCGCTCTGAGTCAGAGAAGCGCGCGCATCTGTACCGCGCAATGCGGGAGTCGCATGTGACTCGGCCCAGTAGCAAGTGAACGTGCCTGCAAACCACAGCACTACCATCGCGGCGAGAACCGCCCACCCATGTTTCGGTGAGCCAACCATTTGCCCAAGCGTAATGCAGAGCCCTGCTGGAAGAAGGAAGATCGCCAGCATCTGCAAGAAGTTGCTCAGGGGCGTGGGGTTCTCAAACGGATGCGCACTGTTTGCATTGAAGAAGCCACCACCGTTGGTTCCCAGCATCTTGATCGCTTCCTGCGAAGCGACAGGGCCCTGAGCGATCGTCTGTGTGGTGATGGCAGTGATCTTGCCGTCGGCTGCGGTGGCTTTCTGTGTTTCGACGAGCTTGGCCCTGTCGTACGGGCGGAAGTTCTGCACAACACCCTGGGAAACAAGTGCAAGCGCCAGCACAATCGAGATCGGCGCGAGCACCCAGAGGATGCCACGTGTCAGATCAACCCAGAAGTTTCCGAGCGTTTTTGTTTCGCGTCTCGCAATGCCACGAACGAAGGCTATCGCTAGGGCAAGCCCTACGGCTGCGGACCAGAAGTTATGTGTAGCCAGCCCGAGCATCTGGGTGAGATAGCTCATAGTGCTCTCGGGCGTGTAACTCTGCCAGTTCGTATTCGTCGTGAACGAGATCGCGGTGTTGAGTGCCAGTGCTGACTCGACGTTAGCCAGGTGTTGCGGGTTCAGTGGCAACCACTGCTGGATGCGTTCAACGATATAAGTGAGGGCGAGCGTCGCTGCGCTGAAGAGCAGCATCGCGACCGTGTATTGCGTCCACCGCATCTCCTCCTCAGGGTCGACGCCGGTGAGACGATAGAGCAGTCGTTCGCAAGGGCCCAACACTGGATCAAGGTGTGTGCGGCGTCGTTCGAAGACCGCCGTCATGTAGCTTCCCATCGGCTTCGCTGCCAGGAGCACGACCACGATGAAGAAGATAATTTGCAGCCAACCATTGAGTGTCATGGTCTAGAACTTCTCCGGGCGAAGCAGAGCGTAAACAAGGTAGATCAGCAGCAACGCTGACAGGAGTAGAAGAGTGGCGTTGAGGATCACTGTCGAGTTCCTTTCAACGTGTCGCAGCCATGGAGGTAGGCAAATGCAACGGCGAAAAGCAAGACGGTGGAGACAGCACAGATCAGGTCCATCATGACGCAAGGACTCCTTCCGGACGGGCTGTAGGTTGGCAGAGGTGGCCGCTGCAAGGCGGCAGCGATAGCGTGAAAGCGGCAGGAGGCTTACGGCGTGATGCGTCGAATCGGGATGAAACTTCAGAGAACAGCACAGATTTGCCTCAGCGCCTATTGAAGCGTTGCAGGCCATAAAAAGTCCGTAGAGGATTTGTAAAGAAGTTGTAAGTTTAGCGAGGGAACGCTGCGCGAGATGCCGTTGACGCTACTTCTCCTCTTGCGTCACGATGTGCAGATCGACGTGCGGAGCCTCCGCCATGAAGCGTTGAAGGGCGAGGTAGTACAGGTAGGATCGCAGTCCGTGCGTTGCGGATCGTCCGACGATGGCTTGCGTGATGCGCTGCTCGCGCACGTACTCGGCGGTGACGAGCGCGGTGTTTTTGCCACGCAGGATCTTCACTTGAGCGCCGAGGTTCTCAGCAAGTTTCAGGGCGACATCGAGCGCGTGCTTTCGCTCCTCGGTCAGTGCTTGCGAGTTCTCAACGTGCAGCACGTACAGCTCGGCGTTAAGGGCCTCTGCCAGTCGTGCACCGCGCGCAATCAGGTCGCGCGCCTGGGCATTGGCGCTGATGCATACTGCGACCTTTTCTGAGATCGACCAGTGCGATCCGAGGTTCTTGCGCTTCACATACTCATCCAGCGTGCGGTCGACGGCGCGGGTCACGCGTTGCAACGCCATCTCACGGAGAGCGATCAGGTTGCCGCGCCGGAAGAAGTTCGCCAGCGAACGCTCGATACGTTCGGCTGGATAGATGTCGCCTCTTCGCATCCGCGTAACGAGCGCCTCCGGCGTGAGGTCGCTCAGCACGATCTCATCGGCGCGATCGAGCACCCAGTCAGGCACTTGTTCTCGCACCGCAATGCCCGTCAGCGCCTGCACGCGCGGATTGAGGCTTTCAACGTGCTGCACGTTGATCGTGCTGACAACGTTGATGCCGTGGTCAAGCAGTTCGAGCACATCCTCATACCGCTTGGCCTTGCGGCTGCCTTCGACGTTCGTGTGGGCCAGTTCATCAATGAGCGCCACACTGGGCGCGCGCGTTAAGACCGCATCCACATCAAGCTCAGTGAAGATGGTGCCCTTGTACTCCACTTGACGCCGAGGCACGGATTCCAGTTGACCCACGAGTTCAGCGGTGCCACTGCGGCCGTGCGTCTCTACGATTCCGATGACGACATCTTCTCCACGCGATGCGCGACGTATGCCTTCGCTCAACATGCTGAAGGTCTTGCCGACGCCCGGCGCATAGCCGAGGAAGATCTTAAAGCGACCGCGTTTGGCGTCGGTCGTGTGCTCTTCCACACTGCGAAGCCATTCCTCCGGTGTCTTTTGCGTTTGCTCGCTGGATCGCTTCATACCGTAGACTACCTCCCATGAACTCACGACGTTTCATTGCTGTCACGCGTTGGGTGGTGGCCTTCGGCGCTCTCGCCGGAATTGTAATCGCATATCGTCAATGGGTACATGTGAACCCCACGACCGTTGCTCTGACACTTGTTCTCTTCGTGTTGGTGCTTGCAGCGCAGTGGGAACTACGTTATGCGGTCGCAGTCTCCGTTGCCGCAACCGCTGCGTACAACTTCTACTTCCTGCCGCCGGTGGGCACGTTCACCATTGTGGACCCGCAGAATTGGCTTGCGCTCTTTACCTTTCTGGCGACGAGCATCATCGGCAGTCGGCTGTCGCAGTGGGGAAGAGCCGAAGCGGAGAAAGCCCTGACGCGGCAGCGTGAACTCGAAGTTCTGTACCTGTTGAGCCGCGAGTTGCTCCAGGTGGAGACGGTAGCAAGCGCGGTGCAGGCGGCGCCGAGTCTCATCAACACATCGGCTTTCGCGGAGTCGGTGGTGCTCTATCTGCTGAACGGAGACAAGCTTTACCAGGCGGGGATCCACCCAGTCACAGGCGCTGAAGTGCCGCGCCTTCGGCAGATGGCTCTCACGCTCTCGGTAGCGCAATCATCGCTTGGCAACGAAGTCATCGTTCCTCTGCGAACAGGAGTGCGCCCGCGCGGGTTGCTCGCCATTCGAGGCGCGAGCTTGACGATGGATGGGCTTGAAGCTGTCGGTGGACTCGTCTCGATTACGCTGGACCGCGCACAGGCGATTGAGGAGGCGGCGAAAGCCGAAGCTAACAAGGAGAGCGAACGACTGCGCACGTTGATCCTGGATTCGATCACGCATGAACTGCGTACACCCCTGACCTCGATCAAGGGAGCTGCGCAGTCTCTGCTGTCGGACCCCGAACCGCAAGCTTCTGCGCGAAAGGAGTTGGCGAGCATCGTCGAAGAAGAGGCTAATCGACTGGATCGTCTCGTTGGTCAAGCTGTTGAGATGGCGCAACTCGAGGCCCGCGAAGTGCAGATGCAAATCGAACCTCTCTCCATGCAGATGCTGGTGGAAGAAGCGCTGGAGTCTTGCTCGTGGGTTGCCGCAACGCATCCGCTGGAGATCCATGTTCCAGACGAACCACGAGTGGCCGGTGATCGTGAACTTCTGGGCAAAGTAATCTGCAACCTGCTCGAGAATGCCGCCAAGTATTCGTCTGCGGGTTCGCCGATCTTCGTGAGTACCGAGGTCCGAGAGGGAATGCTTGCGACCAGCATCGCCGATAGAGGCGTTGGTATTGATCCCTCTGAGCAAGCGCTGATCTTCGATCGACTGTATCGCTCGAAGGTACAAGCGTCGGGCACGTCCGGAACAGGAATGGGGCTTTCGATCTGTCGCGCGATCATCGATTCCCACCACGGCAGCATCGCGGTCACGAGCCAACTGGGACAAGGATCGGTGTTCACCTTCACGCTCCCGCTGACGGGAAATTAGACGTCTTTTACGACTCTTTTAGGTCTTCTTTACAGCTTTCTTAGGCCCAAGGGCATAGCTTCTTCGTGATGCGCACGGTGCACCGCTGACCGTGTTCAGAATGGAGAACTATGAACCGCAACACGCGTCGGGTTGGGCTTGTGGGCCGCCTGACTTTTGTAACGTTTATCGCATGGCATGCAGTCGTCAGTGTCGCGCAATCATCCGAGAATACGATCCCCGTTCCCGTGGCTTCGACTGAATTGACACAGGGGAATTTCTTCCAGCGCTTTGCGCATTTTTACAAAGCGGACTGGAGCGGAACGCTCCCCGCTTCGCCAGTCCCAGAGCGTCGCGCGCTCGACGCTCCTCTCGATAGCGCACCTTTTCCAAGTACGGACTGGGGCTATGGTGGATCCCCTGCGATCGGTTTGCCAGATGCCAATAGCTATCCGCTGATGACGGCATTGAAGCTGCAGAACTCACGCACCAAGGTCTACGGATGGGTGGCACCCAGCTTCAACTACAGCACTTCGTCGAAGAGCAACTTCCCGGTCTCCTATGACCTCTTCCCGAACAGCGTGGTCTTGAACCAGGCGGTCGTCTATGTCGAGCGCTTGCCAGATACGGTGCAGAATCGACACTTCGACTGGGGTTTCCACCTCACGGGCTTGTACGGCAATGACTATCGCTTCACGACCGCGAAGGACTACTTCAGCCAGCAGCTCTTGCTCTTCAATCGTCGCTACGGATTCGACCCTGTGCTGGAGTACGCCGATCTGTATTTTCCGTTCAAGCAGGGGCTGAATATTCGCATCGGTCGCTTTCTCTCGGTGCCGGGGATCGAAGCGCAGCTTGCGCCGAACAACTACAACATGTCGCACTCGCTGCTCTACACGATCGATCCGTTTACCGATACCGGCATCATCGGCACCTTGAAGCTCTCCAAGCAATGGATC
Source organism: Granulicella cerasi (assembly GCF_025685575.1). NCBI lineage: Bacteria > Pseudomonadati > Acidobacteriota > Terriglobia > Terriglobales > Acidobacteriaceae > Granulicella > Granulicella cerasi. The sequence goes on along the minus strand of NZ_JAGSYD010000005.1, from coordinate 180,092 downwards.
GTGCAACTGGGCTTGTCCGCTGGTCACGATGTGGCTCCGTGGAGCGTTGATCGTAAGGCGTCCGGCATCGCGTGCTTGAACTACTCCACGGCGAGCAATCATGACAACTTCTACGTTTGCGCCAATGGCATCAACGATGGCAAGTACGCTTACAACAATCTGCAAGACTTCGATGCGACCTGGTATCACCGGTTCAACGCGAAGTGGCACTCTGCGTCGGAAGCATGGTTCATGTACGAGCGTGACGTGCCGAACGTTGCTGGGAACGTCGACAGCCCCGCGCCTATTGAAATTGGAGCAAACGGTGCAGCCTGCCATGCGGGACAGGTTCGTTGCACGGCGCCGGAGTGGGCGATCGTGAATTACATCAATCGAGAGGTCAACACGAAGCTCATGGTCGGCTTCAGATCAGACATCCTGAACGACAAGAAGGGGCAGAGGACAGGAATCGCCGGCAAATACACAGAGAACACTTTGTATGCGACGAAGTACTTCGGAAGCACGGTGATGCTACGTCCTGAGATCCGTTTCGATCACTCGTGGGATCGAAACGGGTACAACAACGGGACGGCGAGAAATCAGTTTTTCGCAGGGGCAGACCTGATCTACAAGTTCTAATTGCCGGAGGAGCGATGCTCGCGGCTTTTTGTCCGGGGGCATCGCTAACTCAGCGGTGAGTCTGCGACAAGCCGGCTTTGGGGGCTCATCTCATCTTCACGAACCCAAGCGCGCTCCATCAGCGGTTAGCGGGGATGAGGGAAAAAGAGATTGAAGACCGTTCCAGAGTGGTTCGGATGGTGCGAACTCCGGACGGTCATGAGCCCTTTGTTTTTCTCGACCAGATCGTGCGTGATCCATAGGCCAAGGCCGGTTCCGCCGATCCCCTTTGTTGAGAAGAATGGCTCGAAAATTTTCGACAGGGTCGCTTTGTCCATTCCCGTGCCGGTGTCTGCAATGAGGATGCGGACGCCATACTCTCCGTTGCGCCAGTTTCTTGAATCCCTGCATCGAAGGTGCAAGACGCCCCCGTTCTTCATCGCGTCCGCGGCGTTTCCAACAAGGTTGAGAACAATCTGCCGTAGCTCGCCCTCGTGGCAATGAAGCGTTTCAGCGGTCCGGTGGCCCATACGCGGTTCAATGTTTGAATTCCGGAGCCTCGCGCGATAAAGAGCAATGACGGACTCAAACAGCGCCGTTACGTTCAGGTCTGTCCTGTTGCTGCTTTGACGGTGGAACTGCAGGGTGTGAGTGGTGATCTGCGATACCCTGGCAAGCTCTTCCTGCGCCGTGTTCACCAGTGCCTTCAGTTCCGGCGTGGATACCTTGAAATCAAGGATGTAGAGCAGGTTGATCACTGACTCAAGAGGGTTGTTGATCTCGTGCGCGATCGAACTGGCCAACCTGCCGACCGACGCCAGTTTTTCATTCTGCAGCAAAGCCTTCTCGGCACGCTTTTGCAGTGAAATGTCCCGCAAGACCGCGGAGAACGCGAGAAATGTTCCGGGGGCCTCCATATGCGGCGACAACATAATCGAAGCGTCAAAGCTGGTGCCGTCCGCACGGTGTGCGACGACCTCACCGCTGAATTCACGGCCATTTGCCAGCTCTAGAATCGGTAGTGCCAGCAGACCTCTAGCGTCAGCTGACAGCACCAATTCCGTGAAAGATCGTCCCACGGCGTCGGCAGAGCCGAACCCAAACATCTTCGCCGCCCCATTGCTCCAATTCCGAATCGTTCCATCCACGTGAGAGGTGATGACAGCGTCCGAGGAGTGAAGAATGACTTCGGATAACTGTTCGGCTTCGTTGCGAGCGCGCAGCAGGTCTCGCTCAAATCGTCGCCTCTCAGCGGCATCCAATAAAACAGCGCGGATGCTGACCGCCTCGCCCTCCATGTATTGGACAGAGAAATTCACGAGGACGGGGACGCGGCCCTTCGAAGTCCGCAAATCAAGCGCGATCTCCTTGCGGCGACCATTCAATAGCAGAGCGGGAAGCAGCTGCGTATCAAAGAAGATTGCGCCCGCAGATCCCAGAAGGTTGCGAAAACTGGCACCGATGACGCTGCTGCGATCAAGCTTCGAAAGGTCCAGGAACGCAGCATTCGCCTGGACGATCTGCCCATCCAGGTTCATTACGACATAGCCACACGGGGCATTTTCGAAGAGGTCTTCAAACGAAGACGAGATTTTCTGTGGTGACAACCCGATCAAAGGAAGTTCCGGATCGCTTGGGTCACGACGCCGGGGGAGCTCAGATGCGGACAGTGGCCTGTCGCCTCCATCACAATCAGCTGGCTTCTCGGTATGCATCGCTGCACATATTGTCCCACGCTGACAGGAGCAATGGCATCTTTATCGCATTGCAGAATCAGCGTCCGCGAGCGCAGGTTCAACAAATCCGCTCGATTATCCGACAGGAAGGTCACACGCGCGAAGTGCTGAGCATGAATCGGGTCTGTGTTGCAGAAACTTGCTTCCAGTTCGGAGGCCAATTCCGGCCGTTCGGGATTTCCCATGATGATCGGAGCCATCATTGCCGACCAGCCGGAGTGATTGTTGTCCAGCATTTCAAGCAGGTCCTCGATGTCAGACCGCTCGAATCCGCCCAGGTACTCACCATCGTTGATATAACTCGGGGAGGGACCGATCATGACCAGGTTCTCGAAAAGCTCTGGACGCTGAATGGCTGCAAGCGCACCGATCATGGAACTCACCGAATGGGCTATGAAGTTCACTTTTTCGAGCTTGAGTTCTTCGATGATCCCGATCACGTCAGCAGCGTACCCTCGAAGGGTGCTGTACTGCGTGCGACTGAAAGCCGTGGGATCTGAGTGACCGGAACCAACGTAGTCGAACAGGATGACCTTATAGTCGTCTTCGAACGAGGGAGCAACGGCGCGCCACATCGCCTGGTCGCAGCCATAGCCATGGGCAAACATGATGACTTGTGAACCTTTGCCGCTGATCTTCACGTTGTTACGTTGAACAGATGTCAATGGGACCTTTCACAGCGTTTACCGAAAGGGCCTTTGCGCTGACGTGCGTCAAGCCATCTGATGCAAGAACGGCACCGTCAGCTGTGATTCGAACGAAAATCGTTTTGCAACCTCGATCTTGGCACATCCTGGCAAAGATAGCGGCTTCACTTTGAGCCAAGAAGAATCGGATCCGTCTCAATCAAGGTAAGCGACTTCACCATGGTCTGTGTAGAGGCCTTGTACTTCAGAAAGTGGGCCGTCCGCAGGTGCGATTCATACGCAGACTGGCTGCTGTAACTCTCGAAGAGCCGAACCTGGTTGGGTTGATCCTTCACCGATACCGCATAGAGAGCCGACACGCCGGGCTCCAGCCGGATCGACGCTTCGATCTCTTCTTGGAGCGCTGCCTTATAGGCCGCTAGTTGACTCGGATCGATTTCCAGCTCTGCGATTCTCACGATGCGTTGGTCAGTCACTTGTGCATACCCCGGCGTTACAAGGATGGAAGCAGCGAACGCTGCCAACGGAAGGATGCGGTAGATGGTTCGCTTCAGCAACATGGTTCCTCCTGCGGCGTGAAATCGTCTGAGGCCATTGCTTCGTGTTGATTCGGTACCTGCAGAGAGATCATCCGAGCCGCGCCTCAGTCATAAGGCCGCTTGACTTGAGCGCACGGATGTCCCGGATTGGTGGGAGACCAAAGCAGCGGCTGTATTCACGGCTGAACTGGCTGATGCTCTCGTATCCCACCTCATAAGCGGCGGTTGTCGCATCAAGACCGTCCATCAACATGCGTTCCCGTGCCGTTTGCAGCCGGAGCATCTTCTGGTACTGCAAGGGGCTCATGGACGTCAGAGCACGGAACTGATGATGCAGTGTGGAGACGCCCATGCGCGCTGTAACGGCAAGCTCCTCCACGCTGAGCGGCTTTGTAAAGTTTGCGCGCAACCAGGAGATGGCTCGTGCCGTTCGCTGCACGAGGTCCCCACTTGTCGCAATCGCGCGGAGGCGGCCGGCCTGCGGCGTCTTGAGCAAACGGTAGATGATTTCGCGCTGGATCAGAGGGCTGAGAAACGGGATGTCCTCGGGCGTATCCACGAGATCGAGCAAACGTTGGCACGCACTGAGGAGGCCGAGCGTCGTCTCGCCAACAGCCAGGCCTTGCCGGTGAGAATCGACTTCAGCTTCAGGCAGGTCCTCTCGCGCCAGGATTTCTCTGACCATCGGCATATCGAAGCGCAGGAACATCACCAGCAGCGGAGTCTTTTCTGATGCCTCCACAATTTGGCTCTGAGCGGGCACGTCGATTGAGGAAAGAAGAAACGACGAGGGATCGCAAACGTACTCAACTTCGCCCAGAATGACGTGCTTTCGCCCTTGTACAAAGATGCTCAGGCTGGGCTCATACGAAGCTCGATAGCACGGCGTCGGCTCGTCACGGTTGTATAGAACAACGCCTGGAACCGCAGTCACATGTTCGCCTGCGCCTCCTGTCATCGAAGCAATGCGACGGGCAAGGGATCGCCTCGCTTCCTGTACGGCTGGGCTGCCAGGGGCAACGTTTTTCTTCTTGTCAGGCATCTCAGGACTCCCAAATCAAGCGTAGTACGTTTTGCCATAAATTTCAGGACAGAGCAGGATTGTGCAAACAATCGGCAGGATTGGGTAAGTAATGGATCTCCCCTCTCTCTAGGCTTGATCTTGACAGTGACGTCGGCTTGAACGCGTCGGCATAGAGAAACAGATACGAGGGGGAGAGACATGAACATTTCATTTGAAGGCAAGGTGGCGCTCGTCACAGGCGCGGCATCTGGACTGGGTTTCGCGACGGCGAAGGCTTTTGCAGAATCGGGCGCAGCCGTTGTTCTTGCGGATGTAGACGAGAAGGCTGTTCAGGCAGCGGCCAAAGAATTGGCTGACAAGGGCTTCAAGACTCTGGCGATCCGCTGCGACGTCTCGAAGGACGACGAAGTCGAAGCGATGGTCAAGCAGACCGTAAAAACATTCGGACGCCTGGACGCGGCCTATAACAATGCGGGCATCCAGAACGTTCTTGCTGAGACCGCCGACTCGCCGCGCGACGATTACGACCGCGTCATGAGCGTGAATCTTCGTGGCGTCTGGAGCTGCATGAAGTTCGAGCTGCAGGTGATGCGTGAGCAGGGCAGCGGTGCAATCGTGAATTGTTCGTCGCTGGGAGGTCTGGTTGGCGGCAATCAGCGTGGAACGTATCACGCAGCAAAGCACGGCGTCATCGGCTTTACCAAGAGCGCAGCTCTTGAGTATGCAACCCGTGGCATCCGCGTGAATGATGTTTGCCCCGGCCTCATTCGCACGGCGATGGCCGATCAGATGGAAGCCGGTGGACAGGGCGAAGCGCTCAAGATGATGCGCGAAATGTTCGTACCGATGCAGCGTGAAGGACGTCCCGAAGAGATCGCCAACGCCGTGCTCTTCCTGTGCAGTGATGCAGCCAGCTACATTACCGGCCAGTCGATTTCCGTCGACGGTGGCTACGTGATGCGCTAGGCACGCGTATGAGTCAGATCACACAGGGTGATATGGCTGAAGCATCCAATGGAGCGCCGACCGATGCTGGAAGGCGCTCCCTCCTCAAGGCTGGGCTGGCAGCGAGCCTTCTGGCGCTATGGCAGCCCGATCCCGTATGGGCTCTGGAGAATGAAATGTCCAAAGAAACGAAGCACGGCGCGGTTCCAGGCGTTTTAACGATGAGTGATGTTCAAGCAGTCTCACCGGCATTGGCTCACTACACAGAGGGTCCGCTGATGAACGGCTTGTGGAAGCGCCCCGAGCTTTCACCGCGTGATCGCAGCGTCGTCACAGTGGCGACTTTGATTGCGCGCATCCAGCTCGTAGAGATGTCGCATCACTTCGCACTCACGCTCGACAACGGCGTAAAGCCTTCAGAACTTTCCGAGATCATCACGCACCTCGCCTTCTATGCGGGATGGCCCAATGCGATGTCGGCAGTCGCGGTCGCGAAGGAGATCTTCCACGCGCGCGGCATTGGCGTGGATCAGCTCCCACCGGCTCAGGGTAAGCTGCTGCCTCTCAACGAAGAAGCAGAGAACCAGCGCGCAACGCAGGTAGGAAACAACTTCGGTGCGACCTCGCCTGGTCTTGTGCAGAACACAACGGATCTGCTCTTCCGTGATTTGTGGCTTCGTCCTGCGCTTGCGCCGCGTGATCGCAGCCTGGTGACTGTCAGCGCTCTGATCGCGAACGGGCAGACGGCGCAGATTACGTATCACCTCGGTCGCGCGATGGACAACGGTCTGACGCAAGAACAAGCCTCTGAAGTGCTGACACACATTGCGTTCTACGCAGGCTGGCCATGCGCCTTTTCAGCTCTGCCTGTGGTCAAGGACGTCTTCGAGAAGCGTCAGAAATAACCCTGCGCGGATACAGAAAGGACTCCATGAAAAACCTTCTTCTAGCGATGCTGGCGCCTCTCATGCTCGTGACAGGACTGGCTCAGACTCCCTCGCCGGCTGACGCTTCCAAGGGACTCACCATCAGCCACGCCGGTGTGCGGCCCGTGGTCGATGGCTCACCGAAGTTCTTCACCGGCTCCGCGAAGGTTGAACAGTTGTTTCCTGCGACTGCACCCTCGCGGGTCTCCGCTGGTATTGTGACCTTCGCTCCCGGAGCACGAAGTGCATGGCACACCCATCCACTCGGCCAGGTCCTCATCATCACCGCTGGTACGGGCCGCGTCCAAATGGAGGGCGGTCCAATCCAGGTTGTTCACGCGGGAGATGTTGTCATCATCCCAGCCCATGTGAAGCACTGGCATGGTGCCGCTCCTGATGCCTCGATGTCTCACATCGCGATTCAGGACAACCTTGACGGCGATGCCGTGGATTGGCTTGAGCCTGTGACGGACCAGCAATACAACGGCAGCAAGTAAGAGTCCCTGGGAGGTGAAGGATGAGCACATGGACGAAAGAACGGCTTCACGAGATCGCTACAACAGACGACTTGCATATCGCTCCGTTCCGCGAAGATGGCACAACAACGGGCACGCCGACATGGATATGGTCTGTGGTGGTCGATGGCGACTTGTATGTGCGCGCCTATAACGGAACATCGTCACGCTGGTATCGAGCAGCATCGAAACAGAAAGCCGGACAGATCACTGCGGCTGGCAAGACGAACGATGTCACATTCGAGCAGGTACAGGGTGAGGTCAACGATCAAATCGACGCTGCGTATCGCCTGAAGTACGCGTCCAGCCCGTACTTGAACCCGATGATCGGTGACCGCGCGCGTGCGGCCACGGTACGCATCCTGCCGAAATCTTAGCAATCGCAAACCCCATAGCCGCACGCGTTACAGAAACGAAGGAGTGTTCCATGCAGTATGCACATCTAGGAAGAACAGGCTTACAGGTCAGCCGCCTCGGCCTCGGCACCATGAACTTCGGCATGGTCACAGATGAGCCGACAAGCTTCGAGATCATGGACGAGGCATTGAAGCAGGGCGTCATTCATTTCGATACCGCAGATGTCTACGGTGGTCCGCAGAAGCCTGACATCGAGAAGGGGTATGGCGTGTCCGAGGAGATCATCGGGCGCTGGCTCGCCCAGGGTGGACGACGGGAGCATATCGTTCTTGCCACCAAGGTGTATCAGCCGATGGACTTTGGGCCGAATGACCGCAAGCTCTCTGCGTACCACATACGCAAAGCCTGTGAAGACAGTCTTCGCCGTTTGCAGACAGATCACATCGACCTCTACCAGATGCACCACATCGACCGCCGCACGCCGTGGGAAGAGATCTGGCAGGCGATGGAGTTGCTGGTGCAGCAAGGCAAGGTCCTCTATGTGGGCAGCAGCAACTTCGCGGGTTGGGACATCGCAACAGCGCAGAGCGAAGCAAAGGCCCGGCACTTCATGGGACTGGCGTCGGAGCAGAGCCTTTACAACCTGACGGCTCGCACGATTGAGCTGGAAGTCATTCCCGCTTGCAAACACTACGGGCTCGGTCTATTCCCATGGAGCCCTCTTGGAGGCGGTTTGCTCGGAGGCGCCTTGCAGAAGGCGAAGGAAGGGCGTCGCTCGTCGAAGAGCAAAGAGATTGAGAAGCTGCGCCCTCAGTTGGAGGCGTACGAAAATCTCTGTAAGGAACTCGGAGAGAAGCCCTCGGATGTCGCGATGGCCTGGTTGCTGCATAATCCTGCGGTGACCGCGCCCATCATGGGACCGCGAACGAAAGAACAGCTCACCGAGGGGCTTCACGCGCTGGACGTCAAACTGTCTGAGGATACGCTCAAGCGTCTCGACGAGATCTGGCCCGGTCCGGGCGGAGAAGCTCCCCAAGCGTACGCCTGGTAACGATAATGAACCTGTTTGAAAGGACATCATGAAAATCACACGAGTAGGCACCACACCCTCTATGGTCGGCCCCGCTGACTGGTTCACCGGCAACGTTCGCGTCGACTCTCTCTTTCCGCCGGATGGCGGGCGGAATTCAAACGGCGGCGTCGTCACCTTCGAACCCGGCGCGCGTACCCGTTGGCATACGCATCCTGCAGGTCAGACGATCATCATCACGCAGGGACTCGGATTTGTTCAGCGCGAGGACGGCCCTATCGAAGAAGTCAGGCCGGGAGATGTTGTCTTCTTTGAGGTTGGTGAAAAGCATTGGCATGGTGCCTCTACTCAAGTCGGCATGACGCACATCGCTATCACCGAAGTGCTCGATGGCAAGGCGGTCGATTGGCTTGAACCCGTCACGGACGAACAGTACGCGCAGTGATGCAATTGCGATCAAGAGCTACCGCAATGATGTCGATTGCGGTAGCTCAGGGGGAGGAGGTTTCAGCTTGTTCGAATTGCTGAGTGGCGAAACACTGTTGTACCCGATTCTTGGTGATCCCATCAGTTTTGTGAAGTCACCGCAGCGTCTTACCGCGAAGTTTGCGGAGCGCAAACATAACGGTGCCTGCGTGCCGATGCTCGTGCCGGAGGACGCACTCAGCGACCTGCTGCGCGGCATCGCTCCTGTGTCCAATGTGCGTGGTTTGCTCGTGACGATGCCGCACAAAGGCACCATGTTTCAACACTGCGCTACCGCATCTGAGACGTCGAAATTGTTGGGCGTGGTTAGCATTGTTCGGCGCAACGAAGACGGTTCATGGCATGGGGACATGCTCGATGGCTTGGCGTTCGTCCAAGCTCAGAAGATGGGGCAAAGATCGAGGGCGCACGAGTTCTCCAGATTGGCGCAGGAGCCGCTGGTAGCGCCATCGCGGCAGCGTTGCTGGATGCAGGGATTCGAGAGTTGATCCTTCATGATGTCGATACCGCGAAGGCCGAGAAATTAGCTCAGCTCCTGGGGCATCGCGGGCAAGTCGCCTCTGGCCCGCCTGATCCTGCAGGATGTGATCTCGTCATCAACACAACGCCGATGGGGATGCATCCGGATGACCCATTGCCCGTTTCAGGTGAGCTGCTCACCGCATCCATGTTTGTCGGCGATGTGGTCGCGGGACATGGCCAGACACCACTCTTGAAGGCCGCGCAAGCCGCCAGCTGCAAACCAGCCGACGGCTCAGGGATGGTCGATGCGGGGTTGGACTTGATGCTTGAGTTCTTACTGGGCAAGCGATGACTTTCCGCAGGCCTCATCACTCATGGATAGCGAAGGTTCTACTCCGAAGCGAAGACTCGCAGACCCAACAATAAGGCCTGACACCTTATTCCTTCGAACGAAAGCTCTGCTTCCTGTGTAAACCGCGTTAGGCCTTCTTCGTAGCATCCACAAAGCGCTTCAGCATGCGATCCACATCAGGCTCAGTCTGGAAGAACTGCTTGAAGCTCAAGGCCGCCTGACGCACAGCCATGCCTCCACCGCCGCACACCTTGCACCCCAGTTCGCGAGCGGTCTTGAGCAGTTGCGTTTCCAGCGGGAACCAGACAATATCTGCCACCCACATGGTGGGCTGAAGAAGCTTCTTTTCCACGGGCATACCGTCATGCCCCTCCATCCCTACCGGCGTGGCATTCACCACACCGTTCACTCCATCGAGGGCCTCAGCCGGTGATTGACTCACAGCGATCTTCCGGTCAGGAAAGTTCTTCGCCAGATGCTGCTGCAGCTTACTGGCTCGTACCTGGTCGGTATCGAAGAGTCGAAGATCCTGAGTGCCAAGCTTCAGCAGGCCATAGGCAACTGCGAGCCCTGCTCCTCCTGTACCGACAAGTGCAACCGCGCTTAGGTCAGCATCCGGCAGCGTGGACCGGAGATTCTCGGAGAAGCCGGACCAGTCCGTGTTGTCCCCCTGACGCTTTCCATCACGGAAGACGATCGTATTGATGGACCCAATTTCTTCCGCTTCCTTCGACAAGGTATCGACCTGCTTGTAGGCGTCTTCTTTGTAGGGATGCGTTACGTTCAGACCCGCGAAGCCGATCGATTCGGCAGACTGAAGAAGAGCAGGCAGGAATGACAGATCACGTTCGGGCTGCGCGAAATCGATGATGCGGTAGACAAGATCGAACCCCTGAGCGGCGGCCTCGGCCTCGTGGATCTGCGGTGACGAAGAGCCTTGAATCCCGTACCCGATCAGTCCTGCCATTGCTTTGCTTGATTGCATTTGTTCAAGTCTCCTCAGCTTGCGCGGTTCATTGCTTTGGCGACGCCGCTCTTGCAGCGCGCGACGGTTGTAGGCCACTCACAGACGCCGACGATCCATCCGTCTTCCTGAGTCTTTGCCCCAGTGATCTCATGAGGAACCATCTCATCTTTGAGATGACATTGTGGTGATGCGAGACATGCGTGCCTGGTGATGCTTGCGATAAGCGCAGGCAATCGCCACGAGATCGTCCAATGGACAGAGCTCACGCTCATCCCAGTTGGCGCGTAATGTGAGACAAGGCGTCTCTCGCGATCGGTCTAAGTAGAAAATGTGAAAGAGCCGACGATGACTGCGTCGGCTCTTCTAACGTGCTGTTGTTGATTCCTACTTGTCCAAGACGCTTCGCTCTCATGACTTCCTCGAAGCACTCTCATTGGTCGACTCATGCCGAGGCCTTTGCCAGGGCCTGCGTATCGATATATTCACGGATCTTCGTCAGCTTGCCGTTGCGAACCGTGATGTCGAAGACCCAGTCGTCCTTGAAGGTTTTGTTCGTGGCTTTGATCCTGCCGGTAGCGACGCCGATGACTAACACTCTGTCTCCTTGAGCTACAAATTCAGGAGGCTTGGGGTAGGTCATCTCGACTTCCTTTGAGGCTTTTTCGAGCACCTTCGCCAGTCCGGCGTGCCCGCGGTGCGTACCGGCCAAGGGCCAGCCCTCGCCGGGAATAATCCACTCGAAATCTTCGGCGACTAAGGCCAACACTCGTTCCTTATCGCCGCTGCCGATTGCTGCGAAGAAATCCTTCACAGCCTGCACATTGTCCTCAATGCTCATCTGAATCTCCTTCTTTCATCGGTGTCAGCTTGGGGGGAAGATCGTTACTGCTGCTTCTTGAACAAGTCCTGAAAGATGAGCGGACCCCAGACTTGGCCTCGTGCGTGCACGAGCGCGCCACCCTCGCTGAGCTTGCCGAGCTTGACGGGAGCGAAGCCAAGTTCTCTTGCCAACGCATCAATAGCCGGGACCGCATCTTCGTCATCGCTCGACAAGAAGACGACGCGGTGGCCGCCTTCTATGACCGGATCGGTTGCCAGTTTGGCTGCACCCAGGTGATTGAAGCCCTTGACGAGCTTCGCGCCGGTGAAGGCTTTCGCCACGAAGGCGGAAGAAGGGAGCCCATCCAGATCTTCTGGAGCCACACCAAAGGCGTTCGTCACATCGATGATCGTTTTGCCATCCCAATTCGGGAGTGCCTTGGCAACGGCAGCATGTTGATCGAATAAGACCGCGAGGAAGATGATGTCGGCCTTGAGTGCTTCTTGTAGCGCCCCGGCGGTTACGGTTGGGCCAATCGCTCGAGCCTGCGGCGCCAACTCTTCGGGCGACCGCCGGCTCGCGACAGTCACGTCGATGTTCTTCCGGGCGAAGGCATGGGCCAGTGCCTGGCCGATCTTTCCAAATCCTACGATTGCGTAGCTCATGATGTCTCCAGTTGCGGTTGAGTTAAATCCCCAGCCTTAGAAGGCCGGAACTTAGATTCAGTGGCGGCTGACCTCCCGAAGCAACGAGAGGTCAGCAACGAACAGGCGGACAGACGTTTAGATAGCCGTCATTCCGCCGTCGACGAACAACTCCTGCCCGTTCACAAAGCTCGAATCGTTCGAAGCAAGGAACAGCGCGACGGTCGCCACTTCCTCAGGTTGCCCCATCGATCCCCGCGGGATCAGGGACTCGAAGTACTGTTTCGCTTCCGGAGTGAGAACGGATTCCTGCATCGTTGTGGCAATCGCGCCCGGAACCAACAGGTTCACGCGGATCTTCCGTTCTTTGAGCTCGTTTAGCCAGGTACGAGCGAACGACCGCAACGCCAGCTTGCTCGCCGCGTACACGCCGAAGCCGGGAAACCCCTTCGCCGCAGCGTTCGATCCGGTCATGAAGATCGATCCGCCATCGTTGAAGAGCGGCAGCGCTTTCTGCACCGTGAAGAGGGTGCCGCGCACGTTCAGGTCGAACGTCATATCGAAGTGCTCTTCTGTGATCTGTCCGAGGGGAACGGGTTCGCCGATGCCTGCGCTCGCGAAGAGGACATCGATCTTGCCCTTCTCCCGCTTGACGGTCTCGAACAGGCGATCAAGATCCTCGAGGTTGGCCGCGTCACCTTGGACACCGGTCACGTTCCGGCCAATCAGCTTTACCGCCTTATCGAGCGTCTCTTGCTTGCGCCCCGTGATGAACACGTAGGCACCCTCCTCCACAAACAGCTTGGCGCTGGCCAATGCCATGCCGTCCGTGCCACCCGTGATCACTGCAACTTTTCCTTCAAGCTTTCCCATATGTGCTCCCTTCGGTGGATGTCCAGCATCCACTACAGAGGAATAGAGTGCTTTGTAGCTGGACGCGAACTGCTCCAGCGTCCATAGATTTTGTCCGTTCGTCCAGATCAGGGAGTAGTGCGTGGATCCGATCAGCGATATCTTCAGAACGATGCACGTTACAGCCTTCGGTCAGCACAGACTGGAAGCTACTGCCCCGTGGGGCTTGGTCCACGAAAAGCCAGCAGAGAAGCGGGTTCCGCGATCAGGCAAAACAGATCCACAGACGGACGTCGTTCACTTCGCGATGCTGGCGCGTGGCAACTGCTGGCTCAAGGTGGAAGGTGTTTCCGATCCGATCCCCCTCACCGGCGGCGACTGCTTCCTCCTCGGCCATAACACCTCGATCGTTATGAGCGACAGCCCACGAACACGTCCGCGGTCCACCTTTGGCGAGGTTGCCGCTACCGTGGTAAACGAAGTCGCTCATTATGGTGGCGGTGGCGCCCCGACCACGATCGTGTGTGGCTCCTTCCGTTTTGATCGCGCCAGCTTGAGGCCAATCTCCCAACTCTTGCCGAACTTCATCCTGATCAAGTCGGACCAGGTTCGTACTCTTGCTCTTCACAACACGCTTCAGGCGCTGGCGTCTGAAATGGCCGAGCTGGCACCGGGATCGGGAGTCGTTTCGACACGGCTCGCGGAGGTTCTCTTCATCCAGATTCTCCGAGCGCATATCGCTTCGGAACCAGAGCGAAACAAAGGATGGCTTCGTGCCGTTTTCGACATTCAACTGGGTACCGCCCTCACCGCGATCCACAAGAGTGTGGACACACCTTGGACGGTCGAATCTCTTGCAGAAGTGGCAGGGATGTCTCGCTCCGCCTTCGCTGCACGGTTCAAAGAAGTCTTGGGACAAACACCGCTGGAATATGTGACTGCGTGGCGTATGCAAAAGGCGATGCAGTTACTCGAGCAGCGCGACAAAAAGCTCATCGATGTTGCCCGGTTGGTCGGTTACGAGTCCGATGCGGCCTTCAGCAAGGCGTTCAAACGAGTGGTCGGCGCTAACACCGGGGAATTCCTCAAACGTGGCTTTGATGGTCGCGATGCTTCCGATTCTGTTGAAGCGATAGGCCGATGAGTCGCAGGTCCTGCGACTGGCTCATGCCAGGCACAGGACCGCGCCAGCGTTAGACCTGCGCCATGCCTCCATCAACAGGGAGATCGATCCCGGTGATGTAGGAGCTTTCGTCGGAAGCGAGGAACGTGACAGCCGCCGCGATCTCCTCGGGCTTGCCGCGGCGAGCCATCGGAATCATCGTGGTGAACTGCTCGGCAGCCTGCTTGGCCTGTTCTGCCGTAAGGCCTGTCGTCGTCTCTAACGCCGGAGTCTCGATAGCGCCGGGGCTCATGCAATTCACGCGGATCTTGCGGCCTAAAAGTTCCATCGTCCAGCCGCGCGCAAAGTTGCGCACCGCCGCCTTGCTTGCAGCATAGGCGGTGAACCCAGCAAGCCCCTTCACGTTCGAGACGGAAGAGTTCAAAATGATCGAGCCGCCGTCGTTGAAGAGAGGCAGCGCCTTCTGCACCGTGAAGAACATGCCCTTTACGTTGACGTCGAAGGTCTGGTCGAAATGGGACTCTGAAGCGACTGCCAGTGGCGCAATCGTGCCCGCACCCGCGTTCGCGAAGAGAATGTCGATGTGACCGTGCTTTTCTTTCACGATGGCGTAAAGACGGTCCAGATCTTCGAGACGCGCCACGTCGCCAAGAACTGCCGTGACGTTTGTCTTGATCGAGGCCGCGGCGTCCTGGAGTTCTTTCTCGCGGCGGCCGGTGATCACGACGTGCGCACCTTCTTCAACGAAGCGCTTCGCTGTGGCCAAACCAATCCCGCTGCTTCCGCCCGTAATGACTGCAACTTTTCCTTCAAGCTTTCCCATGATGACTTCCTCTGATCGCTGCTCTTCTTGTGTTTCCTGAATCAGGCAGGGAATGTATGATTCAGAAAGCATCTGGAGCAGTGATCCACATGCACAACCTCAGTATGTGGATCAGTGATCCATTTGTCAAGGAGCTATGCGCGCCGACGCCAGAAAAAATTACAGCCAGGTGCTTGCAGTGGCCCGAGAGGTCCTGACGGAGCAGGGCAGCAGTGCATCCATGCGCGATATCGCGCGTCGTTCCGGTGTTGGCCTGGCTACGCTTCTTCGTCACTTTCCGACGCGAGAAGCCCTCTACGAAGCCCTACTCTGCACGAACCTGGATGCGCTGACGCACAAAGCAAAGGAACTTGAAACGGCCAGTGCGCCGGAAGAGGCGCTCGTGTCGTGGCTTCGCGAATGGGTGGAGTTCGTTCAGAGCTATAAGGGCGTTGTCACGCTCATGGCCTCTGCGCACACGAATGCTGACTCTGCTCTCTATGCTTCCTGCGCAGCGATTCATTCCGCGAGCGCCAGGCTTCTGCTTCGTGCGCAGAAGGCCGGAACGGCGCGTGCGGATATGAATGGAGATGATCTGTTCGCCCTGATGACAGCGCTCGGCTGGGCTGTCGATCAACCCTCCTTCGCACCACGGGCCGATCAGCTCTTTCACATCATCGCGAGTGCCATCCTCACATCTCAGACAAGCAATGATCTGCCTCAGAAACACCCCTCGAAAAAGCGACAATCGAGCTGAGAGAAATCGCCGAAGCGCTCACGGTCGAGCTGGAATAACAGGCAATGGACGAGCGATGACGGACTCCAAGCGCAAGGCAAAAGATCCAGGTGATTGGGCTGGTCTTTGAGAGCCATTGAAGTTGGAAGTGGGGACGTAAAACACACCAGAAGACCTTCAAGAGTGAAGGTCTTCTGGTGGCCACTTCCGTCAACACCGGGCAGAGACCCGAAGCTCGACATCCTGCGGCAAGAGCGTGCCCGCAAACGCGACTACCTCGTCCACAACTTCAAGTCCTACGTACTGAAGATATGGTTTCCGCTCGCTGCATGCGGAGCCTTGGTCCTGAGTCTTCCGGCGGGGGCATCGCTCGAGCGGTTTCGGAGGCCTGCATCGCAAACTCAGGTGAGCGTGCCCGTTGACGTCGTTCCATTTCAGATCTCGCCGCCAGTAGAGGCGCAGCAGACGAGAAAGCGCGCGAAATATGCCGCGTCATGGAGACGCCAGCTTAATTCGGCATCCCCATCGCATTCTGTCGAACCGCCTTCAATGCCGTAAGCAAAGCCAGGGTCGATTCTTCCTTGAAGAGTCCATCGAGCCCGGATGAATGTACGTCGGTGAACGGGCTTTCATAGAGGCGACCCAGTTCGATCACACCGCGGGTCGCCAAGTGGTTCACGATCAAGTTCACAAACTCCATCTGGTTTGCAGTCAGCGTCCCTGATTGCGTGAATTGCGAAAGGGCCATCTTTGCCGCCTCTCGGTCCAATCCAACCAGCGACCTTACAAATAGACCGAGGCTCTGTGTTTCCTTCTTCACGGCGTCGATCTCTTCAAGAGTGCTACCCTCTGCCGTAAATATCCTCTCCAACTCTTCCAGATCTTCGGGAGTCAGCGCTTCGTTGAAGCGCAGCTTATGCAGGACGGGATCGTTCTCATGCTTTCGCAGGAAAGCCTGCGCCTTATCTCGAACCTTATCCATGTCCACACCAATGGATGTACCCGGCAATGCAATCGTGGAGCCTTCGCGGATTTCATCTTCAAAATCGGTGATGACCGTGGCGCGGCGACGCCGCTCGATGAATTGAACGAGATCGCGCAACCCCTTACGCACTTGCTCCAGCGCGACAACATTCACGTCCTCCCAAAATGGCGAGGACTGAATCTCTTGAATGAGAATAAGTTTCGCAGCCACTGCCGGGATCGCTACCTGAGACTCAAGCAGGCGAGCTATGGTCTGGACGTTTTCACGCATTCGTTCGAAGCCGGGTTCGCCGCGTAAGAGCGTCAACTGCATTCTCAGCATAAGGAGATCGAACTGCTTGGCCTCAGGAGTCTCTGTCGGCAGCGCGGATGGTAGCCCGGCAACCTCGCGGCTCAAGGCCGTGCGGTCCTCTTCTGTGAGCGACTCCCACGCCTCGGGATTCGCGAAGAGTTCCACCAGTCGCCGGTGCGGGCGCACGAGAAAGTTCTCCAAGGTCATCGCAGCGACTTCACGTTGCAACCTTGCTGCGATATCTGCACGCAGAGCTCTTTCTGCTTCGAGATTCTCTGGAATCTCGTGGGCGAGTACGTTCTCTATCGCGGCCAACAAGTCGAGTCGATTGATGAAGAGCTTCTTGCTCAATGAGTCGGCAGTAGAGCCGTTTGTCGTCTCGGGGCTCTGGCTGAAGAACTCCAGGTTTTGGCAGAAGTCGAAGATGTAGAAGAACTGCTTGTCTTTGCCCGGGGCAAACAGGTCTCTCGACAAACGTGTTCCGCGCCCGACCATCTGCCAGAACTTCGTTTTCGAGCGCACCAGCTTGAAGAAGACAAGGTTCACCACTTCAGGCACGTCGATGCCTGTATCCAGCATGTCTACCGAGATAGCGATATGCGGCGCCTTCTCCGGCTGCGAGAAGTTGTCGATTAGGCTCTGTGCGTACGTCACCTTGAAGTCGATGACGCGCGCGAAATGACCAGCATATTCCGGATAGTTCTCATCGAAGCGTTTGGCTATGAATTCTGCGTGCTCGTGGTTCTTGGCGAAGATGATCGTCTTACCCAGCCGCTCGCGCCCAGCCACCTTCTCACCCTTTTCCATCAAGTGCTGAAGCACCTTGTCCACAGTGTCTCTGTTGAAGAGCCAGTTGTTTACGTCGGCGGCATTTACCTGGTCGGGGACTTCGCCTTCTTCATCCCATTCGAGCGCGTCCCACTGATCTTTTTCCTCTTCGCTGAGTTCGTTGTACTTGATACCTTCCCGCTGAAACTTCAGCGGGACAGAGACAGCCTTGGGTGGCACCAGGAACTTGTCCTTGATGGCGTCGTCCAGCGAATACTCGTCTGTGGGTACGCCATCTTCGAGCGCAAACAGGCGATAGGTGTTGCGATCGACTTCGTCCTTTGGGGTGGCGGTCAGGCCGACGAGATACGAATCGAAGTAGTCGAAGATCGCGCCGTACTTCTGGTAGATCGAGCGGTGCGCTTCATCCACCACGATCAGGTCGAAGTAGCCCGTGCCGAAGCGCCGCGTGCCGTCCTCGCGCTTATGGTCGATGAGGTTCATCATCGTCGGGTAGGTCGAGATATAGACGCGTCCGCTCTCGCTTTTTTCCGAAACCAGATTCACTGGCGACGATGCGGGCAGATGCTCCTTGAAAGCGTTCGCGGCCTGCTTCACCAGTGCCACACGGTCGGCGAGGAAGAGCACACGCTTTACCCACCCGGCCTTCATCAACAGGTCGCAGAGTGCGATGACGGTGCGGGTTTTGCCGGAACCGGTCGCCATCACCAGCAGCGACTTGCGTTGTTTGTCCGTCGCGAATCGTTCGGCTACTTTCCGAATGGCGCGGGTCTGGTAGTAGCGCTCGACAATGCTGGAGTCGATCTCCACGGCCGAGAGCGGCTTACGCGTTTGTCTCCGCTGCACCAACAGCTCCAACTCATCGTGCGTGTAAAAGCCGCTCACTTCGCGCGGAGGATGCTGAAGGTCGTCCCATATCCAATGCTCGTAGCCGTTGGTGTAGAAGATGACCGGTCGCTGGCCGAACTTCGCCTCCAGGCAATCGGCATAGAGCTTCGCCTGCTGCTGGCCCACGAGTGGGCTCTTGCGGGTGCGCTTGGCCTCGACCAAGGCCAGCGGCTTGCCATCCTTGCCCCACAGCACATAGTCCACAAAGCCGACGCCGCTGTCGGAGGGCATACCGCTCACTTCGTACTCGATGTCGCGGCCATGCTGGAAGCCCGACCAGCCCGCTTCGGCCAGCAGCATGTCGATGAAGGCGTCGCGTGTCTCGGCTTCGTTGTAGTCGTGGGTGTCGGCGGCAGCTTCGTTACGCTTGCGGGCCTCGGCTACCTCGGCGCGAAGCTGTTGCAACTCGGCATCCATCGCAGCCTGCCCGGTAATCAGTTCGGCGAGCTTCGCGTCCTTCTCGGCGAGAGTGGACTCCAGCTCCCGCAGCTTCGCCTTCGTCGCAGGAGGCACTGGCGAGGTCGCTGGCAGCAAGACTGGGAGGAACTGAAGCGTGTCGGCTGGTTTCGCGCCGCGGGCGTAGGTGCGTGCCATCCAGAAGGTGACGTGGAAGAGCTCGCGCACGGCGTTGAGCGAGTCGTCCTTGCTGGTGACGCGGCGGTCGGCATGTACGGCGCGGTTGCCGATGCTCTTGATGAGCTGCGCCTTGGTCTGGATGCGCGAACCGGCCACGTTGACGAAGGTTGGTTCGTGGATCAGAGCGTCGAGATTGTCCTGGTACGGCAGGCGCAGGCGACTGTCGCTCTCATAGAGCCAGTGCATCACCAGCTCCAGCGTGCGCCGCGCATGGAAGCACGCTGTGCCGGGATCAGGAATGGCAAACGATTCGGCCTTCACCGCAGACTCGTAAATCTGCGGCCATTCGTTTTGCAGAAAGCCGAAGTTGGTTGACATGATTAGAGTTCACCTCGGAAGGCACGGTGCTGAAGAGATGAAGCCAGTTTATCTCCCTCGTCGAATGCAGTTTCGAACTTTATTCTTTGCTCGCGGATAGCTCCTGCCCGAACGCTAAACTGGTGCTGTAAAGACAACGGAGGTACAAGGATAGGAAGCTCTTTTATCTGGTTCTGAAAGAGATTCGGCTGCCCAGAGGCATTCGCACGACTCATCATCATTCGAGTCATCCAAGGTTGTAGCAGCCATCCTTCAAGGAAATCGGTGTCGACATTCTCCTTAATAGGTCGCAGAAGTGCAGCGCTGCGAACTAGGCATAAGCCTTCATCAGTACGAATCGCGGAGACGCGTCCAATGGTTCCCGAGCATGAGATAAGAACATCGTTTCTTTGTGGACGGCAACGCGAGACGATCCGCTCGAACTCGACTTCGTCAACATAATCAACATCGGAAAAGTCTAGATGCCCGTTCCTAACATTCCTTGCTGACAGGAGCTTGAATCCAGAATTTGAACGTTTGGGTGTCTGATGCTCTCCATCAGTAATTGTTGAGCAGATATCGACAAGCTTCTTCTTCGTCCATCCCTTTGGGTTAGAGTCTGAATCGCCGAACATTTCGAGGAATAGGGATGGGGTGAGGGTGTCGAGTTTGGCGAGAGCCTGGCGGCGCTTGGCCCGTAATGCCTCCGCCTGATCCAGAATCTCCGCAATCCTTCGCTGCTCCGCTAGTGGTGGAAGAACAACGGGCATGCGCTTTAGGAACTTGTAATGTCTGCTGTATCCCGCTTCGGGGATCTGAAGTGCCCGCAGGCAATGGAAGAGAAATTTGGTGTCAGCTTCGATCTTTGGGCGAAGAACTTTTACGCCGTCGGCACCAAGGCAGAATGGGAAGTCGATAAATTTGAATATACGGGTATGGTCTCCGAAAATTATTCTTGGAGACTTCTCCTTACACCTAAGCGACGCGTCATCGACATAGCCAGCAATCAACTCCTTACCCTGATCCACGACCGGGATTTTTCCCGAGGGCTGATAAGAACTCTGAAGAACCTTTGGGTTCCCCGACGAGCAATCTTCGATGACCTCTTCAAAGGGCAGTTGTTTCCAGCCGTGTTTCACCGCAGCATTCCCTCCAACTCCTTCAACCCCGCCTCGATCTCCTTCTCCAAGTCCATCAGTTCGCGCAGGATGAGCTGAGGCGGTACATGCTCCACCTCTTCGTAGACCACCTGCTTGTAGCGATTCAGGCTCAGGTCGTAGCCGTTCTCGGCGATCTCGCTCTTGGGCACGCAGAAGCTCTGCGCGGTACGTGGGCGTTCGCGCTCAGAGCCGTCGCGTTGCTTCCAGCGAGTCAAGGCGTCAGGCAGGTTGTTCTTCGCGTGCTCGGCTTCGGTGAGGGCCTCGGCTGGTGCGGAGCCCAGTTTCTCAAAGGGCAGCAGCTCCTGCCGCTTGTCGTCGAGCGACCAGCCGTCGGCCTGCATGTCGTAGAACCAGACGTTCTCCGTACCGCCCGAGTTGGTTTTGGTGAAACACAGAATCGCGGTCGAGACACCCGCGTAGGGACGGAAAACTCCCGAGGGCAGTGAGACCACGCCGTCCAGCTTCTGTTCCTCGACGAGCAGGCGGCGCAGCTCCTTATGTGCCTTGCTGGAGCCGAAGAGCACGCCATCCGGCACGATGACCGCCGCGCGTCCGCCCGGCTTCATGAGCCTGAGAAAGAGCGCGAGGAAGAGCAGTTCGGTCTTCTTCGTCTTGACGACGCGCTGCAGGTCCTTGGCGACGTTCTCGTAGTCGAGCGACCCGGCAAAGGGCGGATTGGCCAGCACCAGCGTGTACTTCTCGTCCTCGCCGGAGTGGTCCTGCGCGAGCGAGTCGCGGCGCTGGATGTCGGCGTTCTCCACGCCGTGCAGCAGCATGTTCATGCTGCCGATGCGGAGCATGGCTCCGTCGTTCTCAAAGCCGTGGAAGAGTTCTTCGTTGAAGTGCTTGCGGAGCTTGTCGTTCGCGAAAAGCTCTGCGTGGTTGTCGCGCAGGTACTCGCCAGTGACCATGAGGAAGCCGCAGGTGCCGGCGGCGGGGTCCACCATTACGTCCTTGGGCGTGGGGGCCATCATCTCGACCATGAAGCGGATGATGTGGCGCGGCGTGCGGAACTGGCCGTTGGTGCCGGAGGTGGCCAGCTTGCCCAACATGTACTCGTAAACGTCGCCCTTGGTGTCGCGGTCGTCCATGGGGACGTTATCGATAAGGTCCACTGCGCGGGCGATCAGTGACTCCGGGATCGTGAAGCGGGCGTCCCGCATGTAATGCGCGTAGGTGGTGCCGTCACCCATGGTTCGCAGCCAAGGGAAGATGTGGTCGGCGAAGCGGGTGTACATCTCCGGGGCGGAGGCGTTCTTGAGGCGCTTCCACCGGAAGTCCTCGTAGGGCACGCCCTTGGGGTCGTTGCCCTCGGGGAAGATGCGACGGGCAAGCGGGGTGCCGAGGCGCGTGGCCCTGCGCTCTTCCAGCTCCTGAACCTCGTCCAGACGCTTTAGAAACAACAGATAAGTGATCTGCTCGATGACATCGACCGGGTTGGCGATGCCGCCGGACCAGAAGGCGTCCCAGATGCGGTCGATTTGATTACGAATTTCGCCAGTTAGCATGCACTACCACTATCGCATTGGAATACGTGGGGATGCACCTATTTGGAGTGGGGCTGCAAGACCTAAGTGGTGGTTTTGCCATGGGGCAGTGATGAGACTGCAAAATGTCATTGCGCTACCACAGCCTCCGCATAAACAATATGGAAATCCCTCATTTGCAGTCGTAATGCCTGTCGTAATGCTGCGCGGTTCTGGAGCGACATTGGAAATTCTTGATCGAGTAACTGCCTCTTCAAAAACTCCCCATGACGATGGGGTCGTTCGCCTGTTCGAAGAAGCCCGCCGCCGTCTCGTGGAGACTGGAACGCGCAACCGTTTGATCCATGTGAATCGTTCGAACACACGCGGGCCGATTCTCAACCTGATCAACGAACGCACGGAAGATGTGTATGCGACCTTGAGCGCACACAAGACTATGCGCTTCCTGGCGCGTGGGACGGACAAGACGGCGGACTCCAAAGAGATGTCGTTGGCGCTACCTGATCCGGTGGAGTCGATGGACCCGTCGCGGTTCACCGATGATTTTCTGGAGACGCCGCTGGGGCCGGACGGGCTGCAGAAGAAGCTGCTTTCGATTGCACAGGAAGCCCGCACCGCCGAAGAAGAGCAAGGCGTGAACATCCTCTATCTGGCGTTGGGTTTCTTGACCTGGTACGAAGACAAAACCTCTAAGGTGCCGCGTGTCGCCCCGCTGATTCTGCTTCCAGTTGACCTTGTCCGTAATGAACGGACCTCGACGTTCGACATCCGCATGAGAGACGAGGACCTTATCTCGAACCTCCCGCTCTCGATCCGACTGAGAGATGATTTCGGAATTCAGCTTCCTGAGCTTGATGTCGAGGAAGAGTGGACGCCTTCCAGCTACTTCGATCTGGTGGCCGAGGCGACTGCTCATCGGCCGTCTTGGTCGATTGATCGGGACGGTATGCAGTTGGGATTCTTCTCCTTCTCGAAGCTGCTGATGTTCCAAGATCTGTCGCCAGATTCCTGGCCGCATGGGTCGCTGAAGAACCACGCACTGACACGCGGTCTGCTCTTTGAGGGGTTTGAGGGAGCAAAGATTTCAGAAGATTTGGATAAGCACCTGGACGAAGCCCTTCCTCCAGCGAAGCTCTTCCATGTCGTTGATGCTGACGCGTCGCAAGCGATCGCCATTGAAGAGGTGCGCTCCGGTCGTAACCTTGTGATCCAGGGACCTCCGGGCACCGGCAAGTCGCAGACAATTTGCAACATCATCGCGACCGCTGTTCGCGAAGGCAAGACGGTACTCTTCGTCGCGGAGAAAATGGCCGCACTTTCCGTGGTGTATGACCGCTTGGTGAAGGTAGGCATGCGCGATGTTTGCCTTGAACTGCATTCGAAGTCCGCGAACAGAAAAGCCGTTCTGGAAGAACTGAGCAGAACGCTGGATGCAGCACAAGCGATCCCACGGATGCCCGGTGAGCCGGAACAGCTCACCGCTGTAAGAGATCGGCTGAACAACATCGCTGAGGCTTTGCACCAGCCGATTGGTAATTCAGGAGAAACCGGAATTGGCGTTCTCGCACGGCAAGCTCGCTATCTGGGGATGGGGTACACGCCGCCGAAGTTTGCCTCGGACAAGCTTCTGACCATGACTCGGATAGACGAGGAAGATCTTTGCAGACTCATCGATGAGTATGGAAAGCACGTCGCGCTTCTTGGCTCACCCGATACGAATCCGCTGCGGGCGCTGAAGCGTCTCGATCTCCAGCCTACGGACCTCGCCCGGGCAGCGGCATTGCTGGATCAAGCCATTGCCGCGTTGGATTCATTGCGAGGTGCGCTTGAAGGATGTGCGGCGGCTTTGGGTATCGAGCGGACACTTAAGGTATCCGACACGCAAACCATTCTTGATCTCTTGCACACAATTGCGACGCTTCCATCAACCAGCACATCTGCGGCAAGAGCTTGTATGGGGGCGACTGATCGTGCGCGACTTAGCGAGGCGTTGGAGGCGGGAAAGCTCTGGAAAGAAGCTGCAAATGCGGCGCAATCTCGCTTTCTGGAACAGGCGCTGGATGCTCCAGTGTTCGATCTGCGCGTTCCTCTCACAGCCGGACAGAAATCCTTCTTTAGTCGATGGGGCAGTTCTTACAAGCAGGCTTCAAAGCAACTCGGCGGATATCTGAAGGGGCCTCTTCCGAAATCAGCGGCTGAAAGATTGGCGCTGGTAGAGGAACTCCTTCATGTGCAGTCCCTCCGCAAGAAGCTCAAGGATGATGAACTCTTTTGCGCGCAAAGCATCGGACCAGTATGGCGAGGGGAACAAACTGACTTCGCCTCTTTGCTGCCTGTTGGGAGTTGGCTTTCCCAAATAGAGCGATCTGCTTTGAGCGCTTCCATCGAGCGCGCTATTGCGCTCTCTGAAGATCGTTCTCAGCTAGGCGCTCTTACCTCAGAGTTGGAAAGGGTCGCGCCAGGCTCGCAGCGTCTGCTTGAGCAGGCTTGTGATGCCCTCAGTTTGGACATGAGACGCTGGGCAGCTGGCAATGTCTCAGAGGTCTCGCTGCTTGAAACATTAGAGCAATTGCGGTTGCTGCAGACTCACCTCAAAGACTATGTTTCGTGGGCGAGTTCGGCACGGACTCGTGCAAAGATGATCGATTTGGGGCTTGAGTCCATCGTGGCTGAGATGCACGCCGGAGCATTGCAGCCTGATGCCGCTGCCGTCGAACTGCGTTTTGCTAGAGCAGAAAGACTCTGGTCGGAGGCTCGCTCTCTCCATCCTCTTCTGCAGGAATTGGATGGCATTGACCGCCATGAGCTCGTAAGAACATTCGCGAATCTGGAACGCAATCATCTGCGTGAAAATGTTACGCATATTCGGAACAAGCACCTCTCTCACGTGCCGACGGGTGCCCTCGGCGAGATGAAAGTAGTGCGTGGCGAGATTGCGAAACGGCGCAGGCTCATCCCTCTGCGACGGCTTATGAATAGCGCCCCAGGTGCCATTCAGAGAATCAAACCAGTGTTGCTCATGAGCCCGATCTCTGTGGCTCAATACCTGCAGCCGGGCATCTTCAAATTCGACCTTCTCGTTATCGATGAAGCCAGTCAGGTGCGTCCAGAAGATGCCCTCGGAGCGGTAGCCCGCGCAGAGCAGGTCGTCGTCGTTGGCGATCCTCGGCAGCTTCCGCCCACCTCTTTCTTTGACAGACTCCTGCTGGACGGTGACAACCGCGAAGATGAGGCGAATGAAGATGAGGGCGAAGATCTGTTGGAGGGAGCTGCGAAGCTTGAGGAGATGGAGAGTATCCTCACCCTTTGTGAGGCGCGCGGACTAGGTCGGCGTATGTTGAAGTGGCATTACCGTTCGAAAGATCCATCTCTGATCGAGGTCTCGAACGCGGAGTTCTATGACAACGAATTGGTGTTGCTACCCTCGCCCCTCAAAAACGATCCCCGCTTCGGACTCTGTTTCACGCAGGTATCCGGTGTGTATGACCGAGGTGGCAAGCGGGACAACCGTCTCGAAGGGGAAGCTCTAGTCCGGAAAGTCGCAGAACACGCGCGACTGAATCCGAAACAATCCCTGGGGATTGCTACTTTCTCCGTGTCGCAGAGGAACCTGATTACGGAACTGTTGGAACTTGCCCGACGCTCAGACAAGACGCTTGATGCTTTTCTGAGTGAGTCATCAAGGGAAAGTGTTTTCGTGAAGAACATCGAGAACATTCAAGGTGATGAGCGTGATGTCATCCTGATTAGCGTCTGCTATGGTCCCGTCGTGGCGGGCGGCCGGCTCAGCAGTTTGTCCTTTGGGCCTGTAAATAGTGAAGGCGGTGGACGTCGCCTTAATGTTTTGTTTACGCGTGCGCGCCTCCGCTGCGAAGTCTTCGCTTCTTTCGATCCTTCCGAGATCGATCTCAGCAGGGCGCGAGGTGAAGGTGTCCGTATCTTCAAGCGGTACCTCGATTTTGCAAAGAACGGAAAGTTTGAACAAGATGCTCCGACAGGAGAGGATGCGGAAACCGCACTCGAACAGGACGTAGCCGATGTGATTCGTCAGATGGGTTTTTTGGCAGATCCGCAGGTTGGCTCAAGTGGCTTTCGTATTGATATCGGTGTTCGGCACCCCTCACGTCCGGGAACCTATCTACTCGCCGTCGAATGCGATGGAGCTACGTATCATCATGCATTGTGGGCGCGCGAGAGAGATCGCATGCGTCAGGAGGTGCTTGAGCATCTCGGATGGAAGTTTCACAGGGTATGGAGTACAGACTGGTTCTATCGTAGGCCACTGGAAATAGAGCGTTTGCGAGAAGCTCTATTCGCTGCACTGAACCTCGAGAGTGATCCTCATTCAGTTCAAGAAGAGGATGAGCTGGTCGCTTCCTCAGCTGAAGTCTTGATAGATGGTGATGCCGCTATCACTGAGACGCCGTCGTCGGAGACAACATCCATCCGCAAAATTCCTCTGTATACGAGAACCCTCTACTCAGTGGACTCTGTGCTGGAACCGCACGAGGCGAGCCCAGAACTCCTGGAGAAAACGGCTCTGAGCATCGTCACTGCAGAAGGGCCGATTCACGAAGACGAAGTTGCCCGCCGTGT
Source organism: Granulicella cerasi (assembly GCF_025685575.1). NCBI lineage: Bacteria > Pseudomonadati > Acidobacteriota > Terriglobia > Terriglobales > Acidobacteriaceae > Granulicella > Granulicella cerasi. Next base: position 153,403 of record NZ_JAGSYD010000005.1, on the reverse strand, counting down.
CGCTTCGTGCTTCGGTAAGGAGCGTGCGGGTGCTCGTATTGTCGCGGCTGTAACAGCGGCCCTCAAGCGAGCGGCGCGGTCTGAATCAGAGCTACTTTGCGAGTCGCAATTCTGGTTCATCCAAGCGCAAAAGGAGAATCCGCCTGTGCGCGACCGGTCCCAAGAAGAGGGGACAGTACTGAAAGCAGAGTACATTTCGCTTTTAGAGCTGCAGGCGGCACTCGGATATGCGCGGACCGACAACGGAGGCGGCACTGATGCGGAGCTCATCCGAGCTGCATCGCGTTATCTAGGTTTCAAACGTGTCGGATCGGATCTTCAAAAGCGCTTGCAAGAGGCATTGGATGTATCCACCCGAGCCCATTGATATAGCGTTCCGAACTTCTAGGAAGAAGCGTCAGCTTCGCAGGGTCGCCGAACTCATTGGTCTCCCGGAGGGAAGCGGTTGGCACACGTTCCGCCACACCTATCGCTCCTGGCTCGATGAGACTGGAGCGCCACGCTTCGATCCAGACGACGATGAACATCTATGGACGAGCGATGACGGACTCCAAGCGCAAGGCAAACAGCCAGGTTGTTGGGCTGGTCTTTGGGGAGCCGTTGCTATTGGGAAGGGGAGGACGTAAAAACACGAAAGACCTTCAAGAGTGAAGGTCTTCTGGGAGCCATTTCCGATTGGGGGATAATGGGGTCTTGCTGCTTCTACTTATTGATTCTTTGGTTGCGGGGGTAGGATTTGAACCTACGACCTTTGGGTTATGAGCCCAACGAGCTACCGGGCTGCTCCACCCCGCACTTATGAGATTACGACAGGGTTAGAGGTTTGTCAAAGCTTCAGGGCTCTGGGCTGTGGGTAACTGTTGATCGCAGAAGAGCTGTGGCGATAAAAGGCAATAGGGACGCACCGATCGCGACCGCAGTAAAACTATGGCGATCTACCCACCTGCCAATGAGTGGAGAGACGAAGGTTTGCATGAAGCCATAGGACATGGTCAACAACGCGAACATCAGCCCTGCGTTTTCCGCGCCACACAAGTCTGCGGCCATCGCGTAAAGGTTGACACTCATGCAGAGCGTGATGAACAGGCTGAGCCCAATGCCGATCGCAGACATGATCGCGTGATGCGACGTGAAGGCGAACAACGTCGCGGGCAGGAGGATGCTTGCTGAGGCGAAGACGATAAAGCGTCCGCGTTGTGGCGAACGCTCGCGAGAGAGTCGTGTAGCAACGACTCCTCCTGCGATGCCTCCCGCGATCGCACAGAGCGGAGGGAGCCATGCGAGTTCGAGGTTAGCTGCCGCAGGTGTCATGCCGCGATCGCGTACGAGGAAGATGGTGGTCCAGTTTGTCCACAAGCTGTAGATCGGCATCGTGAAAAGCGATGCAACGATGAGCGTCCAGGTATCGGCTCGCATGAGCAAGCGCAGTAATGGGGTTGGTGGAGTTGTTGATTGCTGGAGCCGCCGCTCGTCGACGCGGCGATGAGCCACGACGGCCCACGCGATGATCCACACAGCACTGACTATGCCGGTGAAGAGGAACGCGCTGCGCCATTGGCCCCGCTCTGCGGACCAACCGGCGAGAAGCACCGCGCCGATGCTTCCTCCCGTCAGGCCTATCTGTGTGAGGGCGGTGCCGAGTGGACGTTCTTCTGCGGGCAGAAATGCGGCGTACGCCCATCCGATCGCGGGTAGAGATACGGCTTCAAAGACACCCAGCAGAATGCGGAGCAGAACGAGCTGCCGGAAGGTGTGCGCGAATCCCGTGGCGACGCTGCAGAGCGTCCAGGCGCAGATGCATGTGACGAAAATGCGCGCCATCCCATAGCGATCCAGCAGGCGTCCGTAGAGCGGCGCGGCCAGTGCGTAGGTGATCGAAAATGCAGAAACGAGCGAACCGTACTGCGCGCTGGTGGCGTGCAACTCGCCACGCATCTGTGGCCATGCGCTGCCAAGCAGCCCACGGTCGAGAGCGGTAAGCGCAAGTGCCCCAACACAAGTCATGAGGACCGCAAAACTTCCGCGAAAGCTCGGCGGGGCAACGATTTGAGAGGAAGGCGGCGGCATACGAGTTGTTGTAAGGCTATCGCAGGCGCTCATAGGGGAGCTGCAGGTTCGATCTTGTCCGACGCCGAGCGTGGAATTTTCAGCATTCTGGCAATCAGCCTCGGCGTGTGCGCATCCAACTCCGCATACATGCTGGAAACATCCAAGTCCGAGACGCAGCGAAATCGCTTGAGCCTTCTGGAGTTATTGCGGCCGCACCGCAAGCAGCTGGTGCTCGGTTTGCTCGCGATTGCCGGTGAGAGCGCGGCCGATCTTCTGCAGCCCTGGCCATTGAAGGTGGTGCTCGATGACGTCATCAGCCACAAGCCTTCGAAGGGCTGGCTCAACCAAGTCATCCACCACTACGCGGGCGATAGCGCACAGTCGATCCTCTTATTCGCATGCATCGCGACGCTTCTCTTCGCCGTACTGGGTGCTGTATGCACCTACGGCGAGAAGTATGTGACCACGACCGTGGGCCAGTGGGTCACCCATGACCTGCGTCGCCGCCTCTACGCGCAGGTGCAGCGCCTGTCGTTGAGCTTCCACGATCACTCGAAGACCGGAGACCTGATCAGCCGTGTCACGAGCGATATCGATTCGATTCAGACATTCATCGTTTCAGGTCTGCTGAGCATTTTGGTGGATTTGGCCACGCTGATCGGCATGATCGGCGTGCTCTTCTACCTGAGCGTCAAGCTCACGCTGATCGCCCTTGCCGTGGTGCCCGTTCTCTTTGCGATCGTCTACGTCTACACGCGCAAGGTGAAGAAGCTTTCGCGTGAGCAGCGGAAGCAGGAAGGGAAGATGCTCTCCGTCGTGCAGGAGGTGTTGACCTCCGTGCGCGTGGTTAAGGCCTTTGCTCGAGAGTCCTATGAAGTAGAGCGCCTGGAGGGCGAGAGCCTGGAGGCTGTAGAGGCGGCGCTGCGCGCGCGCACGATGAAGGCGAAGCTGGTGCCGATCGTGAGCATCGTTGTGGGCATCGGCACTGCGTTGGTGCTGTACTACGGCGGGCGCGATGCCGTGTCATCCGGGTTGACGGGTGGATCGATCTTCATCTTCCTGAACTACATCTCGAAGATGTACAAGCCCATGCAGGACATTTCCAAGATCATGGACTCCTACTCGAAGGCGGATGTCGGCTATGAGCGCGTGAAGGAGGTCGTCGAAAGCAGCGGTGAAATGTGCGACGCCCCGAATGCGAAGGCGCTGCCACCGTTGAAGGGCGACATCGAGTTCGATCATGTGAGCTTCGGCTATGACCGTGGGTGCGAAATCCTGCATGACATCAGCTTCCGTGTGAAGCCTGGCCAGACCGTCGCTCTGGTTGGCCCAACCGGATCCGGCAAGTCGACGATCATCAACTTGGTACCGCGCTTTTACGATCCCGATGCGGGTGTGATCAAAGTGGATGGTCTCGATGTAAAGACCGTGCAGCAGAAGTCGCTGCGCGATCAGATTAGCTTTGTGTTGCAGGACACCGTGCTCTTTAGCGGTACGATCTGGGACAACATTGCCTATGGCAATCCCGCTGCTTCGAGTGCAGAGATCAAGCGTGCCGCAGACATTGCCAACGCCACCGAGTTCATCGACAAGCTTCCGAACAAGTTCGATACGGAGGTCGGCGAACGTGGTCTGACGCTCTCAGGCGGTCAGCGACAACGCATCGCGATAGCTCGTGCGCTGGTGCGGAAGAGTCCGGTGCTCATTCTCGACGAGCCGAGTTCAGGGCTCGATGCCGAAAGTGAACAGCTCGTCTTCGAAGCTCTGGATCGCTTGATGGAAGGGAAGACCTCTCTCGTCGTAGCTCATCGGCTATCAACGATTCGTAAGGCGGACTGCATCTTTGTGCTTGTTGCTGGAAAAATTGTCGAGTGCGGAACGCACGACGAACTCATGAGACTGGAGCAAGGCGAATACCGCAAGCTGCATGATATCCAGTTCAATGAGGCGGAGCACGTTCCCGCACTCTAGGCTCAAGCACTAGAGGTGCTTGAGCTGAGCAATGCGGTTCTCCACGACGATCACGTAGCGATCCACCTCATCGGCAGGGAAATGGCCGGCTCGAAATGCGTCCACAAGCTGCTGGTGCGACAGCGCACCCAGTTGCTCTCCCATCCACCGAGCATCTTCAACGGGAATGTTGTTGCCAATCCAATCGAAGCCGCGACGGTGAAAGTATTCGCCAACGAGCGTGCCGCCCGTTTTCAGCAATGCTGCGCCGGGGGCCTTCGGAGTTGCGAAATCGACCATGCCGTCGTGCGTCTTATCGATGAAGCCTGACTTTTCGTACGCTTCGATGTTTCCCTTCGAGTTTGCGATCGGAAGATTGAATGCATTACCGCCGAAGGTTGCGCCGATGTCCGACACGACGAGGTACTGCTGGTGCTTATCCTTGTCGACGAAGACGGCATTGTTCACGTCCTTCAGGTCCCAGTTGTTCATCAACGCCATCATCACGCGAAGGCCATTGAACTCACGCTTTCCAAAGAATGGGTTTGCTTTCCATTCCCAGATGCCAGCCTTCTTCTGACCGTCGGGCTTGTGCGCAAAGCGTGCGTCTTTGATCAAGCCGTTCTCGGCAATCTCACCTTTGCCTCTCTTCATCTGGAGGTTTGAGACCGTCGCCTCTGGAAGGACATAGTCATCCTCGACGAAGTAGCCCATCGCCCAAAGCAGGCGAGTTGCGACGACTTCGGGGCGGGCCTCTGGGCCGAGCTTCACGCGCCATGATTGGCCTGTGGCGTCCTTGGCGTTCAGCTTGGGATTCGTGCCGTTCTTGTCTTCGTCGATGAAGGTGAAAGGTGGCTTCGGTTGCCCATCCGCCCCTCCCGGACCGAGGAAGAGGTCGAGTGAACTCACATTGGCTTGCGCCTCGCGAAGCTTGGCATGACGCAGTTGCGCGGTATGGAACGTCCGATCATTGTCCTTCTTCGCTTTCGCCTGCGGTGGCGCAGGAGATTGAGCTTTTACTGTCGGGGGAAGGGCGAGGGGAAGTGCGAGAACGGCGAACGAGAGATAGCGGAAGTGGGACATGGGCGACCTGACTCCAAGAGTTTTTCTAACAGTCTGGTTAGAAGCAAACTTCGTCTCCTGAGAGGTATTCGTCGCCGAAAAACATCCTGAAGATTCGGCTCTGCATCTTCTATGTAGTCAGAGAAATCGTGGCCGGCAACTCGAATGACTCCCTCAAAGAAACGGTCGCTCATGAAGGAGCCACAAGCTTGAAACTGTTGGTGCAACCCGAAGACGGGATCAAACCGATTCTCGATGGCCTCGCAAAGGCAGAGAAGCGCATCCGCATTCTCATCTTCCGCTTTGACCGCGTGGAGATTGAGAAGGCGCTGGTGCAGGCCGTGGAGCGCGGCGTCACCGTCGAAGCGCTGATCGCATATACCAATCAGGGCGAGGAGAAAAACCTCCGCAAGCTCGAGATGAGGCTCTTGGAGCGCGGCATCACCGTGATGCGAACGAACAACGATCTCGTGCGTTATCACGGCAAGATGATGATCATTGACGATCGCACTCTCTACATCTTCGGCTACAACTTCACGCATCTCGACATTGACCTCAGCAGGTCCTTTGGCATCGTGACGAAGAAGCCGGGCGTGGTTCGTGAGGCGGTCCGTCTATTCGAGGCGGACGCACACCGCAAAGAATATACGTCGGGCAACAAGGATCTCGTCGTGAGCCCCGTCAACGCGCGCGAGCGGCTCATCGACTTTGTCGAAGGCGCTCGCAAGAGTCTTTGCCTCTACGAGATGAAGTTCAGTGATCGCGAGTTCATGAGTCTGCTTGATAAGAAGATGTCTGAGGGCGTGGAGGTTCGCGTGCTCTCTCGCGCTGCATCGAAGGCCCGTTCAATCCCAGTACGCAAGCTCGCTGGGCGACTGCATCTGCGTGCGATCATGCGTGACGGTGAACACGCGTTCGTGGGCAGCCAGAGTCTGCGACGGCTGGAGCTTGAGGCGCGGCGCGAGATCGGGATCACCTTTCGCGACAGCAGCGTGGTCGCGGAGATGGAGAAGATCTTCGAGAAAGACTGGAAGAAGTCTGAGGTTTTCATCGAGAATGACGCGCTCGTGCAGGCCATCAATATTCCAGCGAAGAAGGTCGCCAAGGCCGTGGCGAAGCACGTTGCGGTGAAGCCCATGATCGAGCAGGTGCTCGACAAGGTTGTAGACCAGAAGGACGCTTCCTTTGAACCAGCGGAGGTGGCACAAGCTGTCCGCGAAGCCTTCCATGAAGAGATGGAGAGCACCGTGAAAGACGTTTTGCGTGAGTTGGTGAGTGCAGCTGCGGGCGCGGAGGTTGCGCTCAATAAGAAGTAACTCCGCGGCGGCGATCTTACGCCACCGCGGATGACTTCTACGGCAGGATGTAGCGGATGCTGGTCCATACGAGGTGATTGCTCGTCTGCGGAGCGCCGCCAACACCTGTCCAGCCGGCACGGTTCAGGTAGCCGTAGGCCGCTCCAAGCTGTAGTTTGCCCGCAGGTCCCTGGACGGGGCGATACCAGAATCCGAACTGTCCTTCTGCGAGACGACGCGTGTGACCGGTGCAGGTTCCGCTGCCCGGGTTGAAGCCCGGTGTGCCGCTTGCGGAAGGCGTGACCTCTGTGTTGCAGCCGGAGTTGTCTGCCGTGGGTACACCGTAACCAACGAGTGTGCCTGTGCTGCTGCGATAGTAGGTCCGCTGCACGTACTCCACGCCACCGTAGCCATAGAAGTCGAGCGAACGCGTGGGGTGTAGCTCTAAGGACGCGAGACCTTGCGCATTCCGCAGCGGTTCCAGCCTGCCGTCCGGATGCACGGTGATGTCCGGAAGTAACGAAGCCCCGTAGCGTCCGGTGCCGTCTCCGGCAACGAGGTGCAATGCAAGGTCAAGCTTCTTCGTGATGGGCATGCGCGCGTTGGCGATCAGTCCACCGCCGAATTTCGTGTCGTTCTTCGCATTGGTCGCAGAGGCGTCGGGATAGTAGCGATCGCGGAAGAAGCGCCCGATGCCACCGAGTTCGTAATGCCCCCAGCCAGGATCGAAGGACGCCTTTACGATGATGTCCGGAGCGAGCTGGTTGGTGTACTGGAACGTCTGGTTGTTCAAGCCTTGAAAGACGCCGTTCCCTCCGAAGAAGAAGTTGTTGGGCGTGTTCGACGCTGCAAATTGGTACTGCGCACTTTCCAGCGCCAATGCCAGCGTGAAGCTCGGAGTTACTTGCTGCTGCACGCGGAAGCCGAGCTGACGCAGCCAGGTCGTGCCGACGTTGAAGTTGTTGTCGATGGTGGCAGGCAGCGCCTCCTGTCCAGCGAGAGCGGCTTTCTTGTTCTCCGTGGCAAGTGTCCACATCTGACCGGCATTCAGCGTGGTCTTGCCGAGCGTCGCCTGTACCCACGCCTGTCGCAGGCGCAGGGTGTAACTATTGGTTTGCAGCGCGTTGGACGTCGTACCCGCAGAGAGGAAGTCTGTCTCGACGAATGCCTTCAGCGGCGTCTTGCCCGCCATGCCTTCGGCCATGACGCCGAAGCGCGTCTGGCGTGCGCTCGGCACCCACTCGGTCACCTTGGAGTCCGCGTTTCCGGAGTATGGCGTGAGGTTATAGGGCGTGTAGATGTCCGCGTGCAGCGCGCTCGCGCGCCAGACACTTTCAGCTGCGATGTAGCCGCTCGGAGTGAGGGTCAGCCCCTTGTAATGGAACGCGGTTGGCTGTTCTACCTGCACCTTGAGTGCGGTCTGCTGGGCGTGAACTTCGGCAACCTGTGCCGCTGTGTTCGCTTGCGTCTGCTCGAGAGCCTTTACCGTTTCGGCCGTCTGCTGAGCGGCTACGGCTGTGCTCTGCTGAGCTTCGATCGTTTGCTGCTGCGCGGCGACGGTCGCAGCGCGAGCGCTCGTAGCTTCATTCTCGCGCGCTGCCAGCTGCGCTTTCAGTGCGTCGATCTGCGCCTGCATCTCGTCGTGCTGCGCTTTCAGTTCGTGCTCCAGGCGGTCGAGCTGCGCCTGCACGCTGGTATCGTGATGGGCTGGCTTGGATGTGCGTTTCGTCTGGGCAGGGAGGGACAGCGTGCAGCAAAGGGCCGCGCCCAACAGAAGTCGGGGTCGATGAGAGAAAGGCAACGAAGATCTCCTTGAGCAAAAAGAGGAAATAGCTACGGGAGCAAAACAGGAAACGGCGTGCTGCAGGGACCAGTGGATTGCTACCGTGATTCAGGCGGGCGCGATCATTCGTCGCCGCGCCTTCTTGTCAAGGATACCCATCTGCATCGTGGTTTTTCACCATCTGGAGTCGTAGCATAGCCTATCCTTCGATAGGCCGTGAATGGTTGCCTGATGCGCTTTGCCCACGATGTATCAAGCGCGGTACGGCTTGCAGCGGTCCCCTTATTCGTCTGTTATTCGTGGGGTTGCGATCGCTATACTGAAGCCCATCGGCCCGTCACCTTCGCATCGTATCGGGCACAAAGGATTGAGGTTTTTACCGCGTGCCGCTTCGCACGAGATGTGCTGCCAAAACGGATATGGGCTTGCTGCGACGCAGTAACCAGGACAGCTTCGGCCTCGATGAGGCGCTGCAGTTGTTTGTGGTGTGCGACGGCATGGGCGGCAGCGCCGCTGGCGAAGTCGCAAGCAGTCTCGCGGTGAAGACGTTTCTGCATACCGCTCAACAGGAGTTGCTGCTGGGCGCGGCGAGTCCGGTGAAGACACGCAACGCACTTTGGCGCGCCACGCTGGCTTCGAATCGCGCGGTCTATGCGAAGGCTGGATCGGCAGCAGAGTTTCAGGGCATGGGGACGACGCTGGTCGGCGCAGTGGTAGAAGACTCACTGCTGACGTTGATCAACGTAGGCGACAGCCGGGGATACCTTGTGCGTAACGGCATCGCCTATCAGCTTACGTTGGATCACAGCTACGTGGCAGAGAGCGTGCGGCGCGGTCTGATGACAGAAGAACAGGCGCGCCATTCCGCGATGCAGTCTGTGATCACGCGGGCGGTGGGAACCGAGGTGGATGTTCATCCAGAGATATTCGAAGAGCCGCTCGAGGCGGGGGACGTCTTGTTGCTCGCCAGCGATGGCCTGACGCGCCACGTTTCCGATGCCGCTATCGCCGAGGTTTTGAGCCAGCAGGGACAGTCGGCTGTTGAAGGATGTCGCCTCTTGATTGAGCTGGCAAAAGAAGACGGCGGCACGGACAATATCACCTGCATGGTTGTCCGATTTTCTGATGCCGACAGTGAGCCTCGCCCAGGTATGACGCCCTGGTTGGATGCGCAGTAGGCCAAGGGGCTTCCAGTAAACTGGCTGCATGGTACTTACCGAAGAGTTCGTCGACATCGAAACATCGACCGGCGCCATGCGCACGCACATCATGCGCCCTGCGCGCGAAGGTCGTTTCCCGGGCATTCTTTTCTACTCCGAGATCTTCCAGATCACAGCCCCGGTACGACGCCTGATGGCACAGATCGCGAGCTTCGGATATATCGTTGCGGCCCCGGAGATTTATCACGAGTACGAGCCGCTCGGCACGGTGCTTGGATACGATCAGGCTGGATCAGATCGCGGGAATGAGCTGAAGACCACGAAGCCGCTCGCCGGATATGACGCCGACGCTCGAGCTGTTCTCGAACACCTTGCGGTGCGCGAGGATTGCAATGGTTCGCTGGGCACGATGGGGATCTGCATCGGTGGTCACCTGGCGTTCCGCGCAGCGATGAACCCGCAGGTGCGTGGAGCGGTTTGCTTCTATGCGACGGACATCCACAAGGGAAGCCTCGGCCAAGGCATGAAGGACGATTCGCTCGCACGTGCCGGCGACATCAAGGGCGAGTTGCTGATGGTCTGGGGCCGCCAGGACCCGCATATCCCCACGGAAGGACGCATGCTGCTGCTCAACCGTCTGAACGAAGTAGGCGCGAAGCTCAACTGGCACGAAGTGAACGGTGCCCATGCGTTTCTGCGGGACGAGGGCGTGCGCTATGACCCCGAGCTTGCGCGCGCGCTCGTCGGGCTCGCGCTCGATCTCTTCCATCGGACGCTGGCTATCGGCTAGGCGTCAGGCGAGGTATGCCTTCAGCCACGGATCGGTGCTGTGCGTGAGCTCAAGCGTCGTTCCGTCGAAGAGTATGGAGCCTTCGTGCAGAACGAGGAATCGGACGCTGGAGTCGACCTCGCCTGCTGGGAGCGGCACCATGTCATTCGAAGTCACGTCATAGCGATGAGTCGCCATGGTGAAGGCGTCCTGCAGTCGATGTGTGATGAGCAGCGAGGTCGTCTGCGAGACGTCTCGCTGCTTCACTACGAGTTCGATGATCGTGGTTGATGTGATCGGATCCAGACCTGCAGTGGGCGAGTCGTAGAGGATCAGGTCGGGTTTCGAAATGATGGCACGCGCGATCGAGACGCGACGACGCATACCGCCGGAAAGCTCTGCTGGAAATTTGTTGATCGCCTTCTCGAGTTCAACGAAGCGCAGCGCTTCGACGACACGCTCATGCACCTCGTCGAAGGGAACATGCTCTTCTTCGAGCCTGTAGGCGACGTTGTCTTCGACGTTCAGAGAGTCGAAGAGAGCGGATTCCTGAAAGACCATTCCGACGCGTGCACGCATTGCATAGATTTCATTCTTGCTCATGCTGCTGAGCGATTTGCCAAAGATGAGCACCTCGCCTGCATCGGGCATCAACAGCCCGTTGGCGAGCTTCATCAGCACAGATTTTCCGCCACCCGCCGGGCCGAGGATCATCCGCGTCTCGCCGTGCATCACGCGGAAGCTCACATCGCGAAGTACGGAAACTCCATCGAAAGCAATGGAGACGCCACGAAACTCGACGATGGGTTCGTTTGCTGAAGACGCCTGCATGTTTATCGTCCGAAGATGCCGATCATCAACTGGGTGACGAGGAAGTCGCACAGGATGATGAGCACGGAGGAGGAAACGACGGCCTGCGTCGTCGCCTTGCCCACGCCACGCGTTCCACCCGTGGTGCGAAGGCCGTAGAAGCAGCCGATCGTCGCGATGATGAAGCCGGAAAAGAGCGGCTTTACGAGACCTTCCACTACGTCGCCGTACCGCAACGACATATAACCCGTATGGAAGAAGCTGGAGCCATTCAGCTTCAGCAGCAGCACTGAAACCACGCAGCCGCCGGCAATGCCGCAGGCGTTTGCGATGATCGAGAGAAAGAACAGCATGAGCACGCAGGCGACCAGGCGCGGCGTGACGAGTTTCGCGATGGGGTCCGTGCCGAGTGCGCGCATCGCGTCAATCTGCTCGGATACCTTCATCGATCCAAGCTCCGACGCCATGCCCGAGGCGTTACGCCCGGAAACCATCAGGCCTGTGAGCACGGGGCCGAGTTCCTTCACCATCGACAAGGTGACCAGGCGACCGGTCATTTCGATGGCGCCAAACTCCTTGAGCGAGGTGGCCGATTGCAACGCCAGCACGCATCCGGTGAAGAAACCTGTCAGCAGGACGATCGGCAGCGAGCCGACGCCGATGGAGTCCATTTGGGCGAAGGTGTCGGCGATGTACCGAGGTTTGCGAAAGATATTCGCGATGGCGCTACCGGAAAGCAGGGCATACTCCTGCACTGCGGCAACGATGCTCTTCGCGTAGGATCCTGGTGATACGAGGTTCATGCGTTTTCTGAGGCTCAGGGTATCAGATGCCCGAAACTTCGGAGAGGTTCGACCGAAGAAGAGGGCAGATGTTGCTGTTTTCCAAGGGCCGCTAATGAGAAAATTGAAAGGATGACGCCTGCCCCTCACTCGACCATGCGCGCTGCCGTTTTGCACGGGCGCGAGGACCTGCGAATTGAGAATGTTGCCTGTCCCGTCGCTGGACCGGGCGAGGTCGTCTTGCGTGTAGAAGCTGCGTTGACCTGTGGCACTGATCTGAAGGTCTTTCGTCGCGGCTACCACGCGAAGATGCTCACGGTGGACCGCCTCTTTGGCCACGAACTCGCAGGTGTGATCGTCGAGCTGGGCGAAGGCGTTGAAGATTTCGCGATGGGTGATCGTGTCGTCCCGCTGAACTCGGCGCCTTGCGATGAATGCTTCTACTGCCTCGCGGGCCAGCAGAATCTTTGCGACGATCTGCTCTTCAACAACGGCGCATACGCTGAATTCGTTCGCGTGCCTGCTCGCATCGTCAGCAAGAACATGCTGCGCGTGCCGACAGCGATGCCGATGGAGCACGCGGCACTGGTGGAGCCGCTGGCCTGCGTGATGCGCGGCATGGAGCAGTGCGCTGTGAAGGCCGGGCAGACCGTGATCGTGCTCGGCGCGGGGCCTATCGGCTTGCTCTTCATACATGCGGCATCGCTGGCAGGACTGCATGTGATCGCAGTAGTGAAGCGCACCGACCAGGTGGCAACCGCGAAGAGCTTCGGGGCAGAGCAGGTGGTGCGGCTCGCCGACGTCGAGGATCCAATCGCCGCCGCACGCGCGCTGACTCCGGAAGGCCGCGGTGCCGATGTAGTGTTCGAAGCGGTGGCTACACCCGAAGCTTGGCAGTGGGCCGTGCAGATGGTGCGCAAAGGTGGACTCGTGAACCTCTTCGGTGGCCCGCCCGCAGGAACGACTGCTTCGTTTGATACGAATCTCCTGCACTATTCGGACATCAATATCAAAGCGAGTTTCCATCACACCCCTTCGACCGCAAGAGCAGCGTTTGAGCTTCTGTGCTCAGGCGACTTCGAGGCGGACAAGTTTTTGACGGGAACGGCGGAGTTGGAAGAAGTGCCGTCCGTGTTCAACGCGATGTTGACGCGCCCGGCAGAAGGTATTGCGCCGGAGATCAAGACGGTCATCTATCCGCGCACGGCCACGGAGCGTTTGCTGGCAGATGAAGAGAAGGCGGTGGCATGATCACAGCCGTTGATGTAAATGCGATCGACGATCGCCTTCAAGAGGCGCCCTCGTTTTACCGCACGCCCGTGTTGCGTCCTTCGTTGAAGGACGCCGAGGAGTGGTGTGAGCACCTGGCGACGACGCATTATGAGAACTTCCACGTAGCGACGGTGCTGCTCCCGAAGGCTCTACGCCGACACTTCTACTCGGTCTACGGGTTCTGCCGTACATCGGACGATCTGGGTGATGAGGTCGCGAGCACGGAGATTGCTACGCGCTTGCTCCATGCGTGGCGTGGAATGTTGCATGAGTGCTTCGCTACACCGGAAGCTTCGAAGCATCCGGTTTTCGTGGCGCTTCAGCCCACGATCGCAGAGTGCAAGCTTCCTCGTGAACCGTTCGACGATCTGATCTCTGCGTTCGAGCGGGATCAGGTGTACACGCATCATGAATCGCTTGCGACGCTCGAGGATTACTCGCGTTACTCCGCGAACCCGGTGGGCCGGCTGGTGCTGTTGGTGTGTGGTTACCATGACGAGCGTCTGCTGCAGCTGTCAGACGACATCTGCACCGGGCTGCAGCTTGCGAACTTCTATCAGGACATCACGCAGGACTGGGCACGTGGACGCCGCTATCTCCCCGCGGACCAGATGCAGCGGTTTGGCGTGACCGACGCTCAGATCGCCGAGCGTAGGTTCGACGCAAATTTCAAAGCGATGATGCAGTTTCTCGTCGAAGATGCTCGCGCTCGACTGACGCGTGGCCAGCAGATCGAGAAGCTCGTCGATCGCGATTTACAGACGACGTTGTCGCTCTTCGCAAAGGGTGGCCATGCGATTCTCGATGGCATCGCGGCGCAGGGGTACGACACGTTGCGAGCGCGTCCTGTCGTGTCGAAGGCGGCAAAGGTGCGATTGCTGGTGGGTGCTTTGGGCGGAAAATTGAGGGCTGCGCTGCTGCCGAAACGGAGCCTTGCGCGATGAACGAAGTGATGCAAGCCAAGCTTGCGGGTGCCTACACATTCTGCCGCGAGGTCGCGCGCGCAGAGGCGAAGAATTTTTACTACGCCTTCCGCGTTTTGCCGCAGCACAAATCCGACGCGATGTGTGCGGTCTACGCGTTCATGCGTAAGGCGGACGATCTTTCTGACGATGAGTCGATGTCGCTCGAAGAGCGCCGCGCGGCCATGGCTGCGTGGACCGAGCAGTGGCGCGCAGCCCGCACGAGCGGAGAGAGCAATGATCCGGTCTTCGTCGCGTTGAACGATACACAGCGTCGCTTCGGCATTAGCGATACGCTGCTCGAACAACTGGTCGCGGGCACAACGTTGGATCTCGATCCTCAACCGCAGGGGACGAAACTCCTCACGATTGGTGGCAAGACCGTACAGGTGTACGAGTCCTTCTCGGCGCTGGAGCACTACTGCTACCTTGTCGCATCCGTCGTTGGCCTTGTCTGTATTCGCATCTTTGGCTACACCGATAGCCGCGCGGAGCAGCTCGCGATCGACACCGGCACAGCGTTCCAGCTGACCAACATCCTTCGTGATGTGAAGGAAGACGCCGAGCGTGGTCGTGTCTATCTGCCCGAGGACAAGATGGCGGAGTACGGCGTCAGTCTTGATCGCGTCTTCGCTCTTTGCAACGGAGAAGAACCGCAGCGGCCCGAGCTGGAACTCATCATGGGGCTGCAAGGCACTGCGCAACGGCTCTATCGCCGTTCGGACCAACTGATTCCGTTGCTCGACAAAGATTCGCGCGCTGCCATGCGCGTCCTTGTGAAGATCTATCACGGCCTTCTCAACAAGGTCGCGGATGAGCCCGAAGCCGTCTTCCATCGCCGCCTGAGCGTACCGACTTCGAAGAAGCTCGCTATCCTGGGCCTTGGCTTGCTGGAGTCGATAGGAGCACGCGTCCTCTAATGAGTGCCGTTGTAGATGTGGCGGTTCTTGGAGCCGGAGTAGCTGGTCTAGCGACCGCTATCGATCTAGCTTCAGCTGGCCTCAGCACCGTGGTGTTGGAGCGGAAACCGTTTGTAGGTGGTCGCGCTTATTCGTACGATCATCCTGCGCTGCAGGAGGTCGTCGATTCGCAGCATGTATTGCTGGGCTGCTGCGTCAATCTTGTCGATCTGAGCCAGCGAAGCGGCGCAGCGGAGCACCTGCGCTGGTATGACGAGATTCCGTTCCTCGAGCCGGGTGGGCGCAGGAGTGTGTTGCGTGCTGGAACTTCGCCGAAGGCCAGTCTCGGATTTCTACGAGCACCGATGCTCGGATGGAAAGACAAGATTGCCGTTGCGCGCGGGTTGCGCGAGTTCTTCGCAGGTTACCCGCAGCGTGATGATGAAAGCTTCGCACAATGGCTGAAGCGCACACGCCAGACACCGCTGGCGATTCGTCATTTCTGGGAGCCGATCGTGATTGCAACGCTCAACGACGGCTTCGAGCGATGCTCCATGCGCTATGCCGGGCAGGTATTTCACGAAGCGTTCGTGAAGTCCGCTGAAGGCGGTCGCATGGGCATTCCGACGCTGCCGTTGAGCGAGTATTACGCTCACTTCGCAACGTATGCGGAGTCGCTCGGTGCCGATCTGCAGCTTCGCGCGAGCGTTGATCGCATCGAGCGTATTGGTGGGATCTGGTCTGCCTTCGCGGGAGAGAAGGCAGTGCGCGCGAAGAACCTGGTGCTGGCTCTGCCGTTTGAGCAGACAGCCAAGCTGTTGGATGTG
The DNA here is from genome assembly GCF_025685575.1 of Granulicella cerasi. NCBI lineage: Bacteria > Pseudomonadati > Acidobacteriota > Terriglobia > Terriglobales > Acidobacteriaceae > Granulicella > Granulicella cerasi. Next base: position 137,783 of record NZ_JAGSYD010000005.1, on the reverse strand, counting down.
CCCCACATCGGTGAGTTCACCCATGCGCCGATCACAACGATTCACCTCTGGTTCGATCGTGAGGTCTGTGATGTGGAGCAGTGCGCGCTGCTGGATACGCGCATCCAGTGGCTCTTCAACAAGAGCCGCATCCGTGGCAACGCGGGCGCCGAGCAATATCTTGAGTTGGTGATCAGCGGATCATTTGCTGAGCTCAAGATGCAGCGCGAGGAGATTCTGCACGGCGCTCTGCGCGAACTCGCTCAGTTCTTCCCGAAGGTTCTCGCGGCGAAGCTCTTGAAGTCGGGCGTGCTGAAGGAAGCTCGCGCGACTTTCTCGGTGACTCCCGGCCTCGATGCATTTCGGCCGGACACTTCGGCGCCGGGTGAGGGGCTCTACCTTGCGGGTGATTGGACCGCGACGGGTTGGCCGAGCACGATGGAAGGGGCCGCGCGCAGCGGCCGCCTGGCCGCGAGTGCGATCCTGGGACGGTCATGCCTCGCGCCTGAGTTGAAAGCGGACGGCCTTGCGCGTCTGTTCGTTCGCGACTAGCGAGAGATCAGAACAACGCCTAGTGCAACGAACGACGCGGCTAACCAGCGGCGCTTGTCCACGTTCTCGCGCAAGAAATACTTCGCCGCAACCGCATTCCCGATGTAGGTCAGAGAAGCCGTCGCAGGCGCAGCGAGCGAGAGGTCAACGTTCGAGAGTGTGAACAGCAGCGCGAAGAAGTTCAGCGCCATGCAGAGCGCGCCGACGAGAAAGAGCGGGTTCGTCAGCACTGCTTTGATGGCGCCGGGCATGCCGCTGACCGCGCGAATGTTGTCGAGGTCGCCGATCTTCTGCATCGCGGCTGCGATGAGACACTCGCCTGCGATCGCCAGCGCCGCAACGCCGGCGATACACAGCCAATCAAATACTGCTTTGCTAGATGCCACTGAATGAAACCTTCCTCACTCAGGCTATCGCACTTGGTTAGAGGTGGGGAACTGTGCTGACATTCCAGCCGCCGCCGAGTGCTTTGATGAGCAATACGGATGCCTGCAGACGACGCTGCTGAATCAGCAGTTCGTTGCGTTCATTCACGAGTGCCTGTGTCTGCCAGGTGATGACCTGGAGGTAGTTGTCGACGCCGCCTTCATAGCGATCGTTGAAAAGCTGGAGCGAGCGTTCGGCAGACTCAGTTGCGGCCCGCTGTTGCGCTGCTTCCTTCTCCAACGCGCTCAGAGAAGCGAGCGAGTCTTCGACCTGCTGGAACGCTGTGAGCGCAGTCTGGCGATAGTTCGCTACGGCTTCGTCATACTGCGCTTCAGTCATCTGCTTCGTCGATCGACGACGACCGAAGTCGAAGATCGTCTCACTGGCCATGGGGCCAACCGAGAAGAAACGGCTCGGCCACGTGAACCAGTTCAGCATCGAAGTGCCCGCGAAACCGCCGACCGCCGAAAGAGAGAACTGAGGGTAGTAGGCCGCCTGCGCAATACCGATGGCTTCATTCGCTGCGCCTACGCGACGCTCGCTTGCGGCAATGTCGGGGCGACGTTGCAGAAGGTCGGAGGGCAGGACGCCGGGAATCGAAGGCAGTACGGGGCCGATCGCAGCGGCAGCACTATTCATGCTCGGGCTGGGAACGTGCGGCTCTGGAATCTGCGCCGGAATCGCATGACCAGCCTCGACGTTCTGGATGGGAGGTGTGACGACCAGCGGAGCAATACTGAAGGACGCAGGCGCCTTGCCTGTGAGCACAGCAATAGCGTGCTCCATGTTGGCGCGCTCAATCGTCAGTTCGGTGCGCTGCACGCGAGCCGCTTCAAGCTGCGTCCTCGCCTGTGTCACGTCCGATTGCGGAGCTACACCGCCTTCGAAGCGCGTTTGAGTGAGATCGACAGCGCGCTGATAGGCCTGAATCGTGTCGTCGTACAAACGGAGTTGCGCATCGTCGGAACGGAGCGTGAAGTAATCAAGCGCGAGCTCTGCGTGCAGAGAAAGACGTGCATTCTCCGCGTCCGAGAACGCCGCCTGAGCGTTCTCGCGAGCCTGCGTGACGCCGCGACGAACGCGACCCCACACATCCAGTTCCCAGGAAAGGTCCACGGGCATCTGGAAGTTGCCCACACCATTGTTGGCAAGTGTGCGATTGAAGTACGGCTGATTGGCAGAATCGCGAATCGCTCCGAAAACGGGAGCGACACCAATGGTCGGAGCTTCATAGCTGCGTGCGGTGCCAACGTAAGCACGGGCCGCGCGGAAGTTGGCTTCCGCAGACTTGAGCGACTGGTTGGCGGCATCCACTTGCGGCTCAAACTCGTTCAACTGCGGGTCTGAGAACATCGTCCACCAGTCACCCTTGAGCTGAGCGTCTGCTGGCGCGGCTGCGCTCCAGCCCTCGCCATGGTTGGTTGGCGGAGCCTCCTTGTAGGAGTTTGTCGGAGCCATCACCGCAGCGGGCGGATGATATTGGGGGCCCACCTTGCAACCAACCGTCGTCAGCGGAGCTGCGATGGCAAGCGCGAGGAACGCCGAGGTTGCAGAGATTTGCTTCACTTCGTACCTCCTGCAACGCGGACTTCCTGTCCTTCCGCGAGCGAGTCAGAAGGGTTGATGATCACGTCGTCCTGCGGAGTCAGGCCCGAGATGACCTCAACCGTTGCACCGTAGTCATGGCCAATTTCAATCGGCTGCAGATGCACATGGTTGTTGCGCACAACGCCCACGCGGAGTCCTTCTGCGCGGAAGAGAATCGCATTCGAGGGAAGCGTGAGAGAGTTGTCGCCTGCGGCGAGCGGCAGATGAACGAACGCATACTGACCGGGCAACAGCTTGTGGTCGTGGTTCTCGAGATCCACTTCCATGTTCAGCGTACGGGTCGAAGAGTCGATCGAACGCGAGTTGCGCGCGATGGTGCCGGTGAAGACCTCGTTCGGGAAGGCATCGGAGGTCACCTTGACCTGCTCGCCATCGTGAACGGCTGCTGCGTGAACTTCCGGTACCGGAACGAACACACGTACCTGGTCGATGGAGGAGAGATGGAAGAGCTCGGCATGAGTGTTGGTCGAGTCGCCAGCTTGGATGAGCGAACCGATATCTACGTTACGCGCCGTGATGATTCCGCTGAACGGAGCATAGATACGCTCGAATCCTTGCATCTGCTGCAGGCGGCGAAGGTTCGCTTCCGCCGAATTGAGTGCCGCCTGACGCGCGGTCAGATCGCTCGAAGCCTGGTCCGCTTCCTGACGCGAGACAGCGTTCTTCGCCAGCAGTGCCTTCCAGCGATTGCTGGTGATCTCGGCGAGCTGTGCATTGGCCTTCGCGGTGTTGACCTCTGCTTCTGCCTGCTGCACCTGCTGGTCAACTTCAGGAGTCTGCACGATGGCGAGGAGTTGCCCCTTTTCGACGTGCTGACCGATGTCAGCAAACCACTTCTGCAGGTAGCCGTTCGTACGCGAGAAGATCGGCGTATCGACATAGGCTTCTGTGTTCGCAGGCAAACGCAGCTCCTGCGAGGCAGCACCTGAAGAAGCGTGGATCACCGCCACCGTTTGAACGGCGGAGATATCTGTAGCTTCGTTCAGCTCCTTCTCGGAGTGATGACGACTTGCGATGCCGATCACGATCGCGACAAGCAGAATGGCAACAACTGCCAGGACGGGGATGCGTGGACCCTGACCGAGGCGCGTTCTGGTGTCGATTTGGAGAACCTGATTGTGCGGGTTCTGCTCATGGTCATTCCCAGGAGTGCTCGGGCTGGTATCGCGCAGACCTTCTTGTTGAAGGGCTGTAGGGACGGCCGGCTGACCGTGGGCGTGCAGATTTTCGTTAGGCATGAGCGGGCTCCGAAGAAGTTTGTTCGGCGGATTTCTTTTTGTCCGCGCTATGAAGCAGCGCGAATACCGAGGGCACGAAGAGTAGAGTGGCGACCGTAGCGCAGAGCAGGCCGCCGATAACGGCGCGACCCAGCGGAGCATTCTGTTCGCCGCCGTCGCCGAGACCGAGCGCCATCGGCACCATGCCGATGACCATGGCGAGTGCGGTCATGCACACCGGGCGGAATCGAGTTGCACCCGCCTCGATGGCTGCGCGGATCGAGTCGTGGTGATCCGCAAGGCGGTCCTTCGCGAAGGAGACGACCAGAATCGAGTTCGCTGTAGCTACACCCATACACATGATGGCGCCCATAAGTGCAGGAACCGACAACGCCGTATGAGTGAGGAAGAGGAACAGGACGATACCACCCAGAGCCGCGGGTAGCGCCGTGATGATGATGAACGGATCCAGCCAGCTCTGGAAGTTGACGACGATAAGCGCGTAGACCAGCACGATCGAGAAGGCGAGTCCGGCGAGCAGAGCGGTGTAGGACGCGCGCATGGTCGTGGCCTGACCACGCACAGTGATGAACGTACCGCGAGGCAGGGTCTTCCGCTGCGCATCGACGATCTTGTCCACTTCCTTCGACACTGCACCGAGGTCGCGATCCTGCACGCCGCCGTAGATATCGAGAACACGGCGAATGTTGTAGTGCGAGATCACGGCCATTTCCTTGCCGCGTTTGAACGAGGAGAGCTCGCCCAACACTTCAGGCGTCGATCGAGGAGTCGCTACCGTGGAATTGATGGGGATGTTCTGCAGATCCTGTAACGAGCTCATCGTGTACTGCGGGTTCTGCGCCACGAGGTTATAGTTGGTTCCGTTCTTCCAGTTCAGGAAGAACATCGGGGTGATCTGCAGTGAGCTCGAGAGCGAGTTCAACATGCTCTGCGCAACGTCGCGCGTGGTGTAACCACCCTGTTCCGCCTTCGTACGCTCGACAGAAACTTCCATCGTCGGGTAGTCGATCGGTTGGTGGATACGAAGGTCCGTCAAACCGGGCACGCGGCGAAGCTGTTCCTGCAGATTGTCGGCGATGCGGTGTGCGCCCTGCATGTCGTCACTCTGGATCTGTACGTCGATCGGCGAGGGCAGACCGAAGTTCAGAATCTGCGTAGTGATATCGGCAGGAAGGAAGTAGAACGTAACGCCGGGGAACATGCGCGGGAGATCTTTCCGTAACTGACGCATGTAGTTCTGCGTGGGGCTATGGTCTTCGTGCATTTCGACCATGATGTCGCCATCGCCGGCGCCGATCGTTCCGTTCGTGAGATGCTCCGTGTTCATCTGCGAGTACGGCATGCCGATGTTGTCGAGAACGCTGGAAAGCTGCTTCTGCGGGATCGTCCGCCGAATCTGCTGCTCGATCAGATCTGCCGTACGTGCGCTTTCCTCAATACGTGTGCCGGTAGGCATACGGAAGTGCAGGATGAACTCACCGGAATCGGAGAAGGGGAAGAAGTCCTGTCCGAGGAACGGAATCAGGAAGCCGGTGCAAAGGCAAGCTGCAAGGAAGCCCGCGATGAAAAGCTTGCGGCGCAGTACGAGCCTGGTAAGCAACAGCTGGTACGCAGCACGTACTTTCTCAAAGAGCCGTTCGAAGCCGCGCTGGAAGTTGACCAGCGGATTCCTGGATGGTGCGGTGTCCTTATGGCGCAGCAGGTAGAGAGCGAGAGTCGGCACCAGCGTACGGGAGAGCACGTACGAGGCGAGCATCGCGAAGATAACGGCCTCCGCCAGGGGTGCAAACAGGAAGCGTGCGACGCCGTTGAGGAAGAACATCGGCAGGAACACAATGCAGATGCAAAGCGTTGATACCAGCGCGGGCACCGAGATCTGAGCCGCGCCGTCCAGGATGGCGTCGTAGAGCGGATAACCCTCTTCGAGGAAGCGCTCGATATTTTCCAGCGTTACCGTCGCGTCGTCGACCAAGATACCGACCGCGAGGGCGAGACCGCCGAGCGTCATCGTGTTCAGCGTTTCACCAAGGAGTCCGAGAACGATCACTGAAGTGAGAATCGACAGCGGAATCGAAATGGCGATGATGAGCGTAGAACGCCACGATCCAAGGAAGAGGAGGATCATGAGGCCGGTCAGGGCTGCTGCGATCACCGCTTCACGAATCACGCCTTCGATAGCGGCTCGCACAAACACGGACTGATCGCCGATCGGAGTCAGCTCCAGATTCGGCGGTGCAATTTGCTTCGCCCGAGTGATCGCCTGCTTGATGCCGCTCACGACGTCGAGTGTGGACGCCGTACCCGACTTCAGCGCCGTAATGAGTACACCGCGCTGACCGTCCTGACGAACGATGTTGGTCTGATAGGCCGAACCGTTGGAGACCGTAGCCACGTCGCGAACGTAGATCATGTTGCCGTTGATCTGCTTGATCGGCAACTCTTCAAGATCGCTCATGGCACGAGGTGCGGCGTTCGTGCGAACGTCGTATTCGGTGGGTCCGATCTTCGCCGTGCCGGAAGGCATCACGACGTTCTGTGCGGCCATCGCGTTCAACAAGTCGCCAGGAGAGATGCCCTTCGCCTGCATCTTGGCCTGGTCCATGTTGATTGTGATCTGCGGCTGCTTACCACCGTAAGGCTGAGGGAACACCGAACCGGGCACCGTGATCAACTGCGGACGAACCGTATTGATGGCCAGATCGGCGAGCTTCTGTTCATCGAGTCCACGTCCTGAAACACCGATTTGAAGAATCGGCACGCTCGACGCGGAGAAGTTGATGACCTGAGGGGCTTGAATTCCCGGAGGCAGCTGGCGGATCAAGTACTGCGATGCCGCAGAGACCTGCGCGTTCGCGGTGTCCAGCGACGCTCCCGGCTGAAGATAGATGCGAACCGTAGCAACACCGTTATAGCTCGTCGATTCTGTGTGCTCGATGTTGTCGACGAGTGTCGTCAGCGCCTTTTCATAGGGCGTAACGATACGGCCTTCGATCTCTTCCGGGTTCAATCCTGTATAGGTCCACGCGACCGACACCACGGGGATGTTGATGTTCGGAAAGATGTCGGTGGGGGTGCGCACGATCATAACGGGCGCGAGGATCAAGATGAGTAGCGCCAGCACGATGAACGTGTAGGGCCGCTCGAGTGCTACTTTGACAATCCACATCGGGTGGGGACTCCTGGACGTACTTGCCTAAGGATAGATTGTCATCCTTCGGTATTTCCGCTACATCCATTAGACTTCAATTTGTCGCACTCCGATGATTGTTCTTTCCGTGACTGGGCAACGGAAAAACAGATGAAAGGCTGGCGTAGGATAAAACCCATGGAACTTCGTCATCTGCAGTATTTCGTTACCGTCGCCGAGACCGGAGGGTTCGGACGAGCGGCGCGTACGTTGCACGTGTCGCAGTCAGCTATCAGCGAGCAAATTCGTGATTTAGAGGCGGAAATCGGCGTCATGCTCTTTGATCGGGGTCAACGGCAAATCCGTTTGACGGTCGAGGGCGAGTTGTTCCTCGAGGGCGCGCGCGAGACTTTGCACACGGCTTCAGAAGCCGTGGAGAAAGTGCGCCGAGCGAAGCGTGGCGAAGAAGGTCGATTAACAATCGGTTTCTTCGTTGGAGGGAATGGCCGATATTTCCCGGCACTCATCCGCGCTTTTCGTAAACGCTATCCGCGGGTAAAAGTTGCGCTGGTAGAGATGACGCCTACGCAACAGTGGCAGGCGCTAGGCAATGCGGTGATCGATTTTGGCTTCACACGACCGAACATGGGTAGCCTCGTCGAGGGCGTGAAGACGGAGATTCTCTTCAAGGAACGTCTCTATGTCGCCATGCTCAAAGACCATAAACTGGCTGACCGTAAAGAGATTCCGATTGCTTTGTTGCGAGACGAGCGCTTCGTTCTCTCCGAGCGTGTCACGTCATCGTCGCTTTACGATCGCGTGCTCAAGCTTTGCGCGCAGGCAGGCTACTCTCCGAACATCGGAGCGACAGCTTCAGTATCGAGCGGAGTGCTCTCCCTGGTCGAAGCGGGCGAAGGCATATCGGTGGTGGCTGCGGGCTCGCGTTTTCTCGCACTCAACGAGTTGTCTTTTGTTCCTCTGCAAGGTGCAGAAGCTTATGTCGATCTCGTGATGGCGTGGCCGATTCGACGTACGAGCGGCCCTCTCAAGGCATTCCTGGAGTTGGCACGCACCTTCCGCAATGCCACCTAGGCCGCAGTTTCCTTCTACTCGCTGAGGTGGGAGAATAGAAACATGATCGTTGCTGAAGAGCTCGCCGGAATCAAGATTTTCGACTGCATGGACGAACAGATGCGTCGCCGCATGGCGCTGCACGCCGCAGACGTGCATCTTGAAGACGGAGAGTACGCGCTTCGCGATGGACAGGAGCCTTATTTCTTCGTGCTGCTTGATGGCGATTTGACGCTCATCAAGGAGCATCTCGGCCATAGCCAGGAGATGCACCACTACAAGCGCGGAGATTTCTTTGGGGAGATCCCGCTGCTGCTCGGTGCTCCTGCTTTCGCATCGGTAAAAGCGAAGGGGCCGACGCGGCTGGCCCGATTTGAGCGTCAGGACTTCCACGAGATGATCCGCGAGTCCGAGGAGTGCGGCGCGATCATCCTGAAGACGCTCAACAACCGTCTCTCGTCGGTGCAGGAGCGTGCGCTGAACTGGCCGGTGAACCGCGTGCTCGTGGTGGGCAGCCAGTACGACACGGATTGTCGTGACATACGAACGTTTCTTACGATGAACCGCATTCCGTATGAGTGGATCGATCGTGAGCGCGAACCTGAGCGCGTTCCCGGCTGCATGTCTCCTGAACATAAGGGGCCAGCGGTGGTGATCGATCAGTCTTACTGCCTCGGTGAGTCGCCGACGGTGCGCAACGTCGCGGAACGGCTAGGCTTCAAGGTGGAGCCTTCGCAGGAAGAGTATGACGTGGTCGTTGTCGGCGGAGGTCCTGCGGGACTTGCGGCTGCAGTGTACGGCGCGAGCGAGGGGCTGCGTGTGCTGTTGATTGAGCGGGCGGCTGCTGGCGGGCAGGCTGCGACCTCTTCGCGCATTGAAAACTATCTCGGCTTTCCAAGCGGAATCTCTGGCGACGAATTGAGCGATCGCGCGATTCGGCAGGCGCGTCAGTTTGGTGCTGAGATCGTACTCACCCGCGAGGTGAAGAAGATCGATCCGATTCAGCATTCACGCTACTGTGTCGAGCTTGATGGCGGCCAGCGCGTAAGCACTCGGACGGTCATCCTCGCCACAGGCGTCGATTGGCGTCGTTTGCAGGCTGATGGCATTGATCCGCTGATCGGCCGCGGCGTGCTCTACGGAGCTTCTCGAACGGAAGCTGCGACTGTGCAGGGTAAGGACGTCTTCATCGTGGGTGGAGGCAACTCTGCCGGACAGGCTGCAATGTTCTTTGCCAACTACGCCAAGAGCGTCACGCTTGTGGTGCGTGGTGAAGGTCTCCATTTGACAATGTCGCAGTACCTGATCGGTCAGTTGGAACTGCGCAAGAATGTGGAGATGCTGAACTATGCGGTGATCACCCGCGTCGATGGCGATGGCCATCTCGAACGGCTTTGGATTCAGCGCAATGGTGGCGAGGCCGTTGAGTACACGGCTGATGCGCTCTTCGTGATGATCGGCGCTGACGCCAACACGGACTGGTTGCCGAAGAGCCTGCAGCGTGATGAACGTGGCTACATCTGCACGGGCCGCGACGTTTCGGACTTGCCGAACTGGAAGGGAACTCGCACCCCTTATCTGCTCGAGACGAATTTGCCCGGCATCTTCTGCGCAGGCGACGTTCGTCACGATTCGATCAAGCGCGTGTCGAGCGGTGTCGGCGAAGGCAGCATGGCGATCGCGTTCGTCCACCAGTATCTCTCGATGATGGACAATCAGAACGCCGCTGTTTAGCTAGCGCTTTTCTGCAGAGAGATGCGCGATGCGGGCGGCGTTGAAGGCCGCTCCGAAGCCGTTGTCGATGTTGACGACGGTGACCAGCGGGCTGCAGCTATTCAACATGCCGAGCAGCGCGGTGATGCCGCCAAAGCTGGTGCCATAGCCAACGCTCGTGGGCACAGCGATCACAGGGACCTCGACGAGGCCAGCGACAACAGAAGTAAGCGCGCCTTCCATGCCAGCGCACACCACGATCGCGTTCGCGGTACGAATACGCGGCAGTTGCGCGAGTAGTCGATGTAGCCCCGCGACCCCGACGTCGGTGATGCGGTCGACTTCAACGCCAAAGCATTCAGCCGTGATGGCCGCTTCCTCGGCGACGGGTAAGTCGCTTGTGCCGGCACACATCACCGCGATCTTCCCCACTTTACGTGGTGCGGAACCGATGGTGATGCATCGCGCGAGCTCGTGATACGTCGCGTCTGGCACGAGCTTCGCGGTTTCCTCGAAAGCTTCGCGGCTCGCGCGGGTCGCGAGTGCTGGCACGCCGGTCGCTGCAATGCTTTGCAGGATCGCCGCAGTCTGCGCGGGTGTTTTCCCTGCGGCGAAGACGACCTCAGGCAAGCCTGTGCGAAGGCTGCGATGATGATCAATCTTTGCGAAGCCAAGGTCTTCGTAAGGCAAGGTCGACAGGCGCTGCTGTGCGTCCGCCACCGTGGTTGTTCCGGTAGCTACTTGATCGAGTAATTGGCGAAGAGAATCAGGATGCATGGGCCATAGGGGCGATCGATGTGATGGGAAGCAAAGCATTCATGGAGCCAGTACGATAGCCTGCGGTATCCAACGTGACGAACTTGAATGCTGCTGCTTCGCGTACGGAAGCTGTGATGCGGTCCAGCAGAGCGAGATCGAGTTGAAGACCCGCGAGCTCTTCTCGGGCGATCTCGATACGAGCGATCTCGCCATGATGACGGACGCGGACCTGGCGGAAACCGAGCGCATGCAGCGCGGCTTCTGCGGACTCAACCTGGAGCAGAGCTTCCGCCGTCACCTCGCGACCGTATTCGATGCGAGAAGCCAGGCAAGCCGCTGCAGGTTTCTGAGCGACAGAGAGACCTGCCTCTTGCGCCAGTGCGCGGATCAAACTCTTCGTCAGACCAGCATCCACGAGCGGCGCCGCTACTTTATGCATGGCGGCGGCTTGTTGGCCCGGGCGGAAGTCGCCGGCATCATCTACGTTGCGGCCGTATGCGAGCGTCGTGTTTCCGGGAAGCTCCTTCATCAGGACCTCCATGACGCGAAAAAGCTCGTCCTTGCAGTGGAAGCAACGCTGCGCATCGTTGCGCACATAAGCTGGCTGGCTGAGTTCGTCTGTGCGGACGATGCGCAGGGGAATCGTGTGCGCTTCTGCGAACGCGATGGCCTCGTCGAAATCCGCGCGAGCGAGGCTTGCCGAGTCGGCGATCACGGCGACCATGCGATCGCCGAGAACCTGATATGTGGCCCACGCGAGGTAAGCCGAGTCGACTCCACCGGAGTAAGCGACAGCGACGCGCTCGTAACGCGAGAGTTCGCGTTCGAGCGCCTGCTGCGCGGATTGGAGTTCAGCGTTCATCGCTAGGCCTTCAGGGTGGTTTCGCTGAGATCACGACGAGTGGGCGAGAGCAGCTTTTCGCGGGTGGACCAGAGGCCCGCAGAGGGAGTCGAGATGTAGAAGATCTCTTCGCCATCGGGCATCGTGTTCCAGCCTTCCTTCATCACAGCCGGATCGTAGCGCTTCTGCACTTCGTCGAGCGAAGCGTAGTTGTAGCCGATCTGTTCGATTTCTTCCTTCGAAATCTTGGGGCCGGGGGCGTAGGTGATGGTGAAGCGGCCTTCGCTTGAGCCGTGGATGAGGTGGGCGACGCCGTGCGGAATGTCCTGCATGTCGGCCTCGGTCTTGTAGAGGGCGAGCGTACGCGGGGTGCCCTTGTAGCCGTACTTGCGGATGAGGTCATCCACTTCAGGCTGCTCGCCGAAGCGCTCCACGCCGGGGGCGATGATGAGCAGTTCGCCGCCGTCAGCGATGGCCATGCGGGTGCGGTAGACAGCCTTGTTCGCCACCCATGTTGCGCGGAACTCGTCCGGCTGCATCACAGCCACGATCTTCTTTACGGGGTTGTCGAAGAGCGTGATGTTCTGCTCGCGGCTCGCCTTCGCGGCGTTGAGGTAGGTGTCGAGGTCGTCGCCGACGTAAATGCCGCTGGTGACGAGCTTGTTGTCGCCGTCGCGCTGCATGACGATCTGGAGATAAACGTCCGGATATTTCGAGAGGTGCTCGACCTCGCTCCAGTTGTAGCAAGCGCGCAGCGGTGTGACGAGGCAACCGAGATTGTTCTCGATACCGTAAACAGCGGCGGCGATGTGCGAGGCGCAGATGGTGTCCTTGCCGCCGAGACCGATGTAGTAGTTCTTGTTGTGGTTGGCAAAGCCCAGCACTTCGTGCGGAACCACGTGGCCCACGTTGATGATGAGGTCCCACTGCTCTTCGACGAGCTTGGTGTTCAGATCAACCGGGATCTCCCAGTCAGCAACGCCTTCCGTGGTCTCGTCGACGAGCTTTGCAGGAATCGTGCCGATGCGCGTGACACCGTTCTTCCAGTCGTGCGCGAAGATGCGCTCCTCGGGAATCGAGCCGAACATCCACTTGTTTTCTTCGGGGGTGTGGGGGACGTGCTGGCCGAGCGTGGGAATCACCTCTACGTGCGCGCCGGCGGCGTCGAGTTCACGGTAGAGCAGTTCGGTGATCTTGCCTGCGCCGGAGTGGGCGCGGGTGAGGTCGGGCGGAAGCAGCAGCACTCGCTTGGGCTCGGCGCAGATGCGGGTCTTGGCTTCAGCGAGGAGGCGCGAGCAGGCTTCGGCAATCTGCGCGTCGGAAACGTGAGGGGCTTCGATCTGGAACCAGGGCACTGAGGTATCTCCTGTCAGGCAGATTCTCTGAGAAGGAAAATCTGTCTGACAGATAATACACGAGGCCAGCCGAAGGTGACTAGGTGGCCTTGCGCTGGAAAGAGGTCTTCTTGGCGCCGAGGGCGGACTTGCCCTGGAAGCCAGAGTTTCCGGTGGTGACAGCCTGCTTCTGCGTGGCGCCTGCGAGCTTATCGCGGAGTGCCTGAAGCTTTTGTTCCTTAGGGCTGAGGCCGGTCTTGCGGGGAGGTGTTGTACTCATGCATGGGATTTTACCCCTCCCGGTAGGCTCATGAGTAATGTATTGAGGACGCGGGATCAACCTTCGGAATCCTCCCAGAGTCCACGACACCACAAGCGGAGCGCGCTTGAGTTCGAGGTGTCAGGCGTTCCAGCAGGGGAAGCCGCGGGTGGGTTCTTGAATGTCTTCGACTTTGAGGCCTTTACCGCCAAGCGAAGCTGCCTGAAGTTTTGGGGAGTGTGAGGTCTAAAGGAGACCGCAAAGGGAAGCGGTGGTAGTTGTTTTGCGACGATGGCCGCACGCGGAGCGGATGAGGCGTAGTCTGGAAGAAGGACGTGCGCTGTCCTCCTTCCCTCCTTACTCTCTTTTTTGTACGAGTGCCGAAACACACGCTCCATCTACCGTTGGCCTGTCTGGAGTTACTGATGCGCTCGAAGAAATTTCATCAAACGTTGGCGTGCGGCAATAGCCGTTTTGAGATGTGCAACATGATTGCGAAGGGCATGCGCGCGACGCATGTGACGGGAACGCGTATCGAGGATTCGATCAATCGCGTGATGGGCTTGATGGAGCCGAAGCCCGTCGTGGTGAAGCTGCAGACGATCGTTCGCTAGCGACTCTGCGCTGTGCGTGTGGCCCATACCCCGCCTGCGGGGTGTGGGTTTTGCTTTTGAGGCCAATCAGCGGCTACTCGTAACGTAACCGTGCTCGGTCAGATCAATTTCCGTCGTCGACGTATGCCGCCCATCCAGCGACCACTCTGTCTCCCCATGCCGCAAACTTCCGCTTTGCTCACTTCAGCAACTCTAGAGCCACTATAGAAGACTCAAGCACAGCAATACCTCTGGGTGCCCGTCCGCACGCCGCTTCATGCGGACGGGGGGCAGGCACCCGCAGCCGTGGCACCCCGACATTGGCACGTCAACATCCGTGGTTCCCACCCGTCCGCAAAGACACGTACGGGTGGGGCACCCGACATGGGGCTTGGTTGAAAAATTACCAGACGGTATCGTGGGGAATACCTTCGCGTTCGCGCTTATTCCACGTCCATTTCGACTCGATTTCAACGATCTCTCGTTGACCGGTCGCCCAGTGATTGAAACTGCTCCAGCGATACTCTTCGGGGCGCTCGACCAGTCCACGAGCCACTGGGTTGCGATGCGTGTAGCGAAGCTTCTCTAAGAACTTATCGTGCGTCTCTATGTTGAAGTCGTAGTAGCGTCGCTGCCAGAACTGCTTCTGTGTTGTCTTGAGCCGCTGAGATGTTTCGTGTTTCAGCACATTGAGTGTCGTCGCAAGAACGTATTTCTTCGGCTCGCTCATGAGTAAGTGGACATGCTCCGGCATCAGGACGTAGCCGAAGATGCGAACGCCATGTCGAATGCGGATGCGTTCGAGTTCTTCAAGGAAGACTGTGCGGGCGTGGTCTGAGGCGAGGAATGGTAGACGCTGATAACAACTGAAGGTGATGAAATGATTCGCACCATTCAGTTGGTTCCGTCTCAGACCTGTAGGCATGTCGGGAGTGTAACTGACTCGGAATTTAGAAGAACCACGAATGTGGGTGCCCCATCCGTACGCGGCTTTATGCGGACGGGTGGGAACCGCGGGTGCTCGTGGGGAGTCATGGGTGGTCCGGGAGTAGTGGTGAGGTGTGGTTCCACGGGCGGGAGTACCTGCCCACCCGTCCGCATGAAGCCGCGTACGGATGGGGCACCCGACTCTTGTTGTGGTTTACGGGTGGGCCACCCGCCCGTACGATGAGGCTAAAACCCATTCTTCTGGTTTGGCTCCTTATGCGTGGGGCTGAGTGGTAAGCGGAGCATATCACTCTATCCTTGTTGCTCATCACGCGCTCTTCAAATAGATGTCACGCTAAGAGGCGACGGAGATAACAAGTGGGGCGTGAGGAAGTGAAGCTGGCCTTAGGGTTTGTCGGCGCTCAAATCCTGCAGGCATTTGTGGTTACTGTATGCCGTTTGTGGTGGATGGTATAGTGGAGGTCCCCAACCCGTCCACATAAAGATGAGGACCCCAACCATTTGTGGTGGGGGGGTGGTGGGAATCCCGCCCCATACGAGTGGGATCTCCCACCACTTTTGATAAATTATGGGTGGTTCCGTCAAAATTTCCGAATTACTAGACTCAGTACTGGCATTTCCCTGCGAAGCAGTACCCGTAATAACCGCAGTCCCCATCTCCTCCGCAGGAGTAGCAGTGCAGCGCCGCATTGCATGAATCGTACTGCTCCCCACAAGAAGTTTGACAGTCCCAACGTTCCTGACTCCCAAGCGTAGTTGTCGAGTTACAGTAGTCGGAGCAATCGGAGTATGGACCCTCGCAATCTAAGCCTTCCGCACATAGGCCACCGGAAGCTCTTGCAGAAGGTGTAAATATAAAGAATATTCCAGCTAGCAGCCAAAGTGTCATCAATCCAAGTATTCTATTTCTAAGCAAAGTCAGCTCCTTCTATGGTTTAGCAACTTCGGTTAGTACCTCAGATTCTCTTGCTGAAGAAAGTTGTCCATCCCAGTCCTTGATCACCTTGCCGGTGTCATCGGTGAGAATGATCGTTGGTGTTGCGTGAACGCCAATGTCGCTGGGCTGGATACTTTGAACTGCATCAACTTTTATTCCCCCATTCTCAAGAAACGCACCTGCCGTATTTGCATCATCCGGCAAAAATGCTACGGTGTGAACTCCGGCTGAAGTGGCAGCAGGCGCGAGACGTTTATAAAATGGCAGGCTGGCTTGGCAAAAATGACACTGGGTGCTTACCACAAGAAGTAAATTCTTATGTCCAGATCCGAGAGCCATACCGGGTTGATGAATAACCTTCCCCTTGAGGCTCACGATCTGCGATCGGCTTCGGCCTGAGCTCAGAGCGTTCCATGCCACCGCAGCACAAAGGACTACACAGGACAAGATTATGGCTATGTTGGCAGCCTTATCTAACATAGTTGAGTTCTGAGTGTCAGCTCGCATGCGCCCGAGTATAAGGTTGACTTGAGTTCTCGACAACACAATTCTGCAGCAAAATTTTCGGGAGTTATTATCGCGCGAAGTAAGCTCTGGCCAGGAGCTACGAGAATAAGAACTCTTTCGTACGTAATTCTTTAACCTGATCGCGTAGCTTCGCGGCCCTCTCGAACTCGAATTTCTTCGCCGATTCGCGCATTTCGGCTTCTAGTTTGGTGATGTAGGCGTCGAGTTCCTGCTGGTTGGCGAAGTTGAGAGTGGCGGGGTCTTCGACTTCTTCGGCGAGGTCCTGGTAGTCGGCCTTGAGGATCGTGGCCAGCGAGTCGTCGATCGAGCGGATGACCGAGCGGGGTTCGATGCCGTGTTCTTCGTTGTAAGCCTGTTGTTTGGTGCGGCGGCGGGAGGTTTCGTCCAGCGCGCGCTGCATCGAGTCCGTCATCTTGTCGGCGTAGAGGATGGCGATGCCTTCGACGTTGCGGGCGGCGCGGCCGATGGTCTGGATCAGAGAGCCCTGCGAGCGGAGGAAGCCTTCCTTGTCCGCGTCGAGGATGGCGACGAGCGAGACCTCCGGCAGATCGAGGCCCTCGCGGAGGAGGTTGATGCCGATGAGCACGTCGTACTCGCCTTTGCGCAGGGCACGCAACAGGCGAATGCGCTCCAGGGTGTCGATCTCCGAGTGCATGTAGCGGCAGCGGACGCCGACCTCGGTGTAGTAGTTGGCGAGGTCCTCGGCCATGCGCTTGGTGAGCGTGGTGACGAGTACGCGCTGGTTGCGCTCGGCGCGGAGGCGGATCTCGGCGAGGAGGTCGTCGATCTGGCCTTTGACGGGGCGGATCTCGACGGGCGGATCTACGAGGCCGGTGGGGCGGATGATCTGTTCGACGACGACGCCGGCGGACTTGGTGAGCTCGTAGGGGCCGGGCGTGGCGGAGACATAGATGGTCTGGCCGATGCGGGTCTCCCACTCTTCGAAGCGGAGCGGGCGGTTGTCCATGGCCGAGGGTAGGCGGAAGCCGTAGTCGACAAGGTTCTGCTTGCGCGAGCGATCGCCATGCCACATGCCATGTAGCTGCGGAACGGTGACGTGCGACTCGTCGAGGAAGCAGAGGAAGTCTTTGGGGAAGTAGTCGAGCAGGGTCGGAGGCGGCTCACCGGGGAGACGGCCGCTGAAGTGGCGTGAGTAGTTTTCGATGCCGTGGCAGTAGCCGACGGACTTGATCATCTCGAGGTCGTAGCGTGTGCGCTGGTGGATGCGCTGGGCTTCGACGAGGCGGCCTTCTTTTTCTAGCTGCGCCTCCCACTCGGTGAGCTCGGAGACGATGGAGTTGATGGCGCCGGTCTTGCGCTCGGGCTGCACGACGTAGTGGCTCTTGGGGTAGATGGGCAGTCGCGAGTACTTCTGCTTCACGGTGCCGAAGAGCGGGTCGATCTGCGAGAGCGAGTCGATCTCGTCGCCGAAGAGCTCGATGCGAAAGGCGTTCTCGTCGTAGGTGGGGTAGACCTCGATGATGTCGCCGCGGACGCGGAAGGTGCCTCGGCGGAAGTCGACGTCGTTGCGCTCGTAGAGAATTTCGACGAGGCGGCGCGTGATGTCTTCGCGCTTGAGCTTCTGGCCCTTTTCAAGCAGCAGCAACATGCCGTAGTAGGCTTCTGGCGATCCGAGGCCGTAGATGCAGGAGACCGAGGAGACGATGATGCAGTCGGTGCGCTCGAAGAGCGAGCGCGTGGCGCTGAGGCGCAGCTTGTCCAGCTCGTCGTTGATCGTAGACTCCTTCTCGATGTACAGGTCGCCGGAGGGGATATAAGCCTCGGGCTGGTAGTAGTCGTAGTAGGAGACGAAGTATTCGACAGCGTTGTGGGGGAAGAACTGCTTGAACTCGTGGTACAGCTGCGCGGCGAGGGTCTTGTTGTGCGCGAGAATGAGGGCAGGGCGGTTGAGCTCCTGGATGACCTTCGCCATGGTGAAGGTCTTGCCGGAGCCGGTAACGCCGAGCAGCACCTGGTCCTTCTCGCCGGTGTTGATGCCGGAGACGAGCTCACGGATGGCCTGCGGTTGATCGCCCTGCGGTTCGTAGTCTGTCTGCAGCTGAAAGTCCATCCTGATAGCTTACTCCGAAAAAGCGAAAGGACGGAGAAGGTGCCGTTCTGGATTTGAGCTTAGAAGTATGGGCTGCGAGCTTTGAGTTTTATTGCATGAAGTACCAGATCACGCCAACGATGACCATGTAGACGGCGGCGATGGCGATTGTGACGGCGAGCAGACCGCAGTAGATGAGGGTAGCGTGTTCGCGAAAAATGTCGTGATGGACGGGCTTAGTCTCAGACATGGAAGGCTCCTATATTGCACTGCATAGTGCAATGCATATTTATGGGACGCAGAAGCGTGGTGAAAGGATGCAGAAGAAGTAGACTCGGGAGTGCAAGTTTTCGGGAGGTGAGCGGGATGGCGAGAGAATCGGGGCGGGAGAAGATTCTGCGCGGGGCGATGCGGGTGTTTCTGGAGGATGGCTACGACGCGGCGAGCATGGACCGTGTGGCCGAGATGTCTGGCGTCGCGCGGCGCACGCTGTACAACCAGTTTCCGGCAGGCAAGGAGTCGATGTTTCTAGCTGCTGTAGAGGAATTCTGGAAGGGTTTTCCGCAGTTGAGCTGGGAGGACAGCGGCGAGGTGGAGGCGACGTTGCGCTATGTCGCCGATGCGATCGTGCGGTTCTGGACTGCCGAGGACATGGTGCCGTATCTGCGGATGGCGATTGCCGTGTCGGAGCGGTTTCCGGGGCTGGTGGTTCGGCCGGGCGATGGTGGAAAGCTGCCGCTGATGGAGCAGTTGATGCAGTGGCTGAAGAAGATGCATCGTGCCAGGCGAATGCGTGTGCCGAACGCGGAACTCG
This sequence comes from Granulicella cerasi, assembly GCF_025685575.1. Taxonomy (NCBI): domain Bacteria; kingdom Pseudomonadati; phylum Acidobacteriota; class Terriglobia; order Terriglobales; family Acidobacteriaceae; genus Granulicella; species Granulicella cerasi. The sequence goes on along the minus strand of NZ_JAGSYD010000005.1, from coordinate 119,006 downwards.
CCATGTGGCAGCTCTTCGGTCTGGTGACCGAGCCGCTCGTTTGGCCACGGTTGATCGGGATAGAGCTGCCGACAGGAGAGGCTTTCCGCAAGGCGGTAGTAGATGGAGCGGTGGCCGCGATGATGCGGCTATATGCGGTCTAGCTGAGTTCTAACGAGCTGGAGCGTTGATGCCGCGGAGGATGAGGTTGAGGCCGGCGATGAAGTCGTCGCGGTCGTCGTGTGTGCGGATGCGGTCAGCGATGCTGTGCGTGAACGGGTAGGTCTTCGCGTCTAGCTGCGACCACTTGGTGGCGATGCGATCGAGGAATTCGCTGCGGTCGAGGTTGTGAGTGATGCCGAACTGTCGGTTGACCGCATTCTGCTTGCTGATGCCAAGGATGTAGCCGACGAGGGTGCTGATGGCGCTCCACTGCTGCGCTTTGGGCACGCGGAGGAGACGGATCTGCTGGCCGATGCGCTCGAGGATGTGCACAAGCGGTGAGTTGCCTTCGCTATCGGTCATGATGGCGGAGTTGACCCAAGGGTGCTCGTCGATGAGGTCGTAGATGGCCAGCGCGTGCGCGCGGATCGTGGCCTCGGGCGTGGTGATGGGCGTGGAGTCTACTGTGCGTGCGATCACTGTGTCGCAGGCGGCTGCGAGGAGTTCGTTCTTGTTGGCGATGTGCCAGTAAATGGCTCCGGGGCCGGTGGCGAGATGTTCGGATAAAGCGCGAAAGGTGAGACCCGCTTCGCCGGTGGCGTCGAGTAGTTCGATCGTGGCTTCGATGATGCGTTCACGCGAGAGTGACTCCTCTCGACGGGTTGAGGTGGCGGCTCGCTTCGGCATGACTCTATCTTGACACAAAATGGAATGTCGTTCCATCATCATGGAATGACGTTCCGTAAAGTGTTTGTCGAGTTTGTTGCGCGGGGCGAGAAGCCGAAGTCGATGTACGACACGGTGATCGCGGGCGCTGGGCCCGTGGGGTTGTTGCTCGCGTGCGAATTGGCGATGCGAGAGCGCTCGGTGTTGGTGCTGGAGAAGAGCGTGGAGGCGGACTCGCCATTGAAGCGGATGCCGTTCGGGTTGCGCGGGCTGAACGCGCCTTCGGTGGAGTCGCTGGACACGCGTGGGCTGTTGGATGAGTTCGAGGTGACGAAGCGCGTGAAGAATCCTCATGCGGGTATGCCGCAGGGCGCGAAGCGGCCCATCGGGCATTTCGCAGGGATCCCGATCGAGCAGGGGCTGGTGGATTCGTCGCAGTGGAAGTATCGGTTGGAGAGTTCGGCGCCGCCGATCATGTTGACGGAGATGGCTGAAGTGGAGCAGATCCTTGCGCGTCGCGCGGAAGAGTTGGGCGTGGAGATCCTGCGGGGTGTGGATATGACGGGTTACGCGTGGGGGAACGATCACGTGCTGGTGGAGTGCGGTGAGCGGCACTTCCGTGGGCGCTGGTTGGTGGGATGTGATGGCGCACGGAGCGTGGTGCGCAAGCAGGGTGGGTTTGCGTTCGAAGGTACGGAACCGGAGTTCACTGGATATTCGCTGAGTGTGGAGTTGCACGGTGCTGAGGCGTTGAAGCCGGGGCGTGTGATGACGACGCGCGGGATGTATCTGCAGTCGCAGCCGGGGTACATGGTGTTGCAGGACTTCGATGGCGGAGCGTTTCATGCGTCGGGGCGGCCGATCACACGAGAGCATGTGCAGGAGGTGCTTCGGCGCATCTCGGAGTCGGAGGTGACAGTGACTGCGGTGCTCGCGGCGACGACGTGGACGGACCGTGCGCGGCAGGCGACGAGCTATCGCAAGGGCAACGTGTTGCTGGCGGGGGACGCGGCGCACATTCATGCTCCGCTCGGCGGACAGGGGCTGAACTTAGGGCTGGGCGATGCCATGAATCTTGGCTGGAAGCTTGCAGCCGTGATCGCAGGCGAGGCAGAGGAGAGCTTGCTTGATAGCTATGAGGCGGAGCGAATACCGGTAGGCATAAGCGTCTTGGATTGGTCGCGCGCACAGGTGGCGATGATGAAGCCGACGCCAGAGGCGCGGGCCCAGCACGCGATCATGCGCGACATGATGGAGACGCGCGATGGTGCGACCTACGTGGCCGGTCGTGTGTGGGGCGTGACCACGCGTTATGAGGTTGGTGATGCGCATCCGCTGGTGGGGATGAGTGCGCCGAACTTTGCGTTTGACGATGGTGCGACGATGGCGACGTTGTTGCGTGATGGGCGCGGCGTATTGCTCGACTTCGCGGGGGATGATGCAGTGCGTGCGACGGCGGAGGAGTTTGCGTTGCCGTATGCGCGGCGCGTGGCGAAGGATTCGCTGGGGCTGGGAGCGGTGCTGGTGAGGCCGGATGGCATTGTGGCCTGGGTAGCGGAGAGTGATGTGCCGCTGCGTAGGGTATTGGAACGTTGGTTTGCGCGAAAGGTGGCGGCATGAAGATCGCGATAGTCGGAGCGGGATTAGGTGGGTTGGTGTTAGCGCGCGTGCTGCACGTGCATGGCATCGCCGCGGCGGTGTATGAAGCAGAGGCCTCGCCGGAGGCTCGTGCGCAGGGCGGGATGCTGGACATTCACGTGGAGAATGGCCAGGCAGCGTTGAAGGCTGCGGGACTTTACGACGAGTTTGTGAAGCTGATTCATCCCGGCGGTCAGCAGGGGCGCGCGTTGGATAAGGATGGGCGTGTGCTGATGGATGATCCTGACGATGGCACGGGCGGGCGACCGGAGGTGCCGCGCGGAGAGTTGCGGCGGATTCTGCTGGAGTCTTTGCCAACGGACACGGTGCAGTGGGGGCGCAAGCTGAAGTTTGTCGAAGCGCTCGGAGATGCGCGGCACCGATTGGTCTTTGCGGAGGGCCCGAGCGCCGAGGCTGAGTTGGTCGTCGGCGCGGACGGTGCGTGGTCGCGTGTGAGGCCGATGGTGTCTGACGCGAAGCCGGTGTATACGGGCACTACGTATGTGGAGACGTATTTGAAGGATGCGGATGTGCGCCATGCGACGACCGCAGAAGCCCTGGGTGGCGGGTCGATGTTTGCAATGTCGCCGGGCAAGGGAATCGGCGCGCATCGCGAGCCGGGCGCGGTGCTGCACAGCTATGTGATGTTGAAGAAGCCGGAGGATTGGGGCGCGGAGTTTGTTGATCGCGCGTCTACGGTGAAGGGTGTGGCAGCGGAGTTTGAGGGCTGGGCTGATTCGTTGCGTGCGTTGATTACGGAATGTGACGGAGCACCGGTGTTGCGGCGCATCTATGCGTTGCCGGTGGACCACAGGTGGCCTCGCGTGGCAGGTGTAACGCTGCTGGGAGATGCTGCGCACTTGATGGCTCCGTCGGGCGAGGGCGCCAATCTGGCGATGTTTGATGGAGCGGAGTTGGGCAAGATGCTCGCCGCGTGCGATGGCGATATCGAATCGGCGTTATCTCGGTTTGAGAAGGAGATGTTTGCCCGGAGTGCAGCGGCAGCGGCTGATGCAGAGGTGATGCAGGAACTCATGCTGGGGGACGGTTCGCCACAGAGCTTGTTGGATTTCTTTGCGGGGCACGGCGAGCAGGAGCACGTTTGATTTGTCCGGTGTCCTACAAAGCTAAGGGCTGCGAGTCTGGGCTTTGAGTGGTGAGTGCGAGTCTTGAGTTTTGGATGGGTTTTATAGTGGCAGTGGAGGTGTTGCTTTGAGCAAAGCGGAAGTTTGGCTGGTGCGGCATGGTGAGACGGAGTGGTCGCTGGATGGGCGACATACGTCGACGACGGACATCGATTTGACCGAGCATGGTCGTGTCCGCGCGGAAGAGTTGCGCGACTACCTGAAGGACACGAAGTTTGCGGCGGTGTATGTATCGCCGATGAAGCGTGCGCAGGAGACGTGCAAGATCGCGGGCTTTGGCGATCAGATGCAGGTGGATGCGAACCTGATGGAGTGGAACTACGGCGAGACCGAAGGCAAGTCCACGAAGACGATTCGCGAGGAGCTGGGCGATCCTGACTGGAATGTCTGGGACAACGGCGTGATCGGGGGCGAGACCGTTGATGCTGTGGGTGAGCGCTGCGACAAGATCATTGCGAAGGCGCTGGAGGCTGCCGGTGATGGTGGCAAAGTCGCGCTGTTTGCTCACGCGCATGTGCTGCGGATTTTGACAGCGCGTTGGATCAAGCTGGCCGCAGTGAACGGTCGGTTGTTTGCGCTGAGCACCGGCAGTGTGAGCGTGCTGGGCTTCGAGCGCGAGACGCGGGTGGTTTCGCGATGGAACCGCAGTTTTGAGTAAGAAGTTCTGCACGACAGTGATACAAAGAGCGCTGGCTTCGGCTGGCGCTCTTCTTGTTTGCACAGCCCGTCAGCTTATTGGCGGATTGGAATTCGTTGTAGCCTCGTGGACGGCGGTTAGGCTGAAGGAGTATGAGTCAGCCGATTGTTGATCTGGAACATGTCTTTGTGGCGCGTGGAGCGTCGGTGATCTTGAACGATGTGAGCCTGCGGATTGAGCGCGGCGAGCATGTGGTGATCCTGGGGCCGAATGGATGTGGCAAGTCGACGTTGTTGAAGACGTTGACCTGTGAGCTGTATCCGCTGTCGTTGAGCGAGGATAGCGCAGAGCGTTTGCTCGGCACGCGCACGCCGCCGAAGACGCGCGTCGAGATCATGGGGCGTCAGCGTTGGGACCTCATTGAGCTGAAGCGTCGCATGGGCGTGGTAAGCGCGGAGTTGCCGGGTAAGCCAACGTTGACGACGAGCGGTTATGACGCGATCCTCACTGGTTTCTTCTCGGCGTCGACGCTGTGGCCGAACCTGACCGTGACGGAAGAGATGCGTGCGAAAGCTGAAGACATTCTGAAGCTGGTGGGTGCGGAGAAGCTGCGCGACAAGCACGTGGGCGAGATGTCTGCAGGTCAGACGCGGCGGGTGATGATCGGCCGCGCGATTGCGGGAAATCGTGGCGTGGGTGAGTCGAGCGATCCGAAGATGTTGCTGCTCGATGAGCCGACGAACGCGCTCGACCTTGCCGCGCAGCAGGATTTACGTGAGTTGATGCAGCAGTTGGCTGAGCAAGGCACGGCGATCCTGCTGATCACCCATCACATCGCGGACATTCTGCCCGAGATGCATCGCATCGTGATGATGCGCGATGGGCGGATCATCGAGGATGGAGCCAAGGACGCGTTGCTGAATGAGTCTCAACTGAGTGAATTGTTCGGCAGACGCATTTTTATGAGTGAGCGAGACGGTTTTTTCAACGCGTGGTAAGTGTTTGAGTTCGTTATAAATGCGCGATTTTCGACCTGATTTCGTTGGTTTGCTGAAGTATCGTCCAGCGAAGTTTTGCTCTCGTGAAAGTTAGGGGAGCGTGAGGCGGCATCCCTTTCGGGGACCACGTGCGTCTGATCGAAAGTCTGCAGGGGGAAGAGCTTTGAAGCTCAACCCGCGTGGATAAGACGGAGTGCAGTGCTCGGTACGCGTAGGTATTGCATGACGGATAACACACGAGAAGGGAAGAAACGCATGAATAATCAGCGTCGATTCAAGAACGTCCTTGGTTTGGGTATGTCAGCAGCGATGTTTACTGTACTCTCGGCTTCGGCTGTGGCTCAGGAAGCAACGGTGCAGGGTCTCATCATCGGACGTGACGGCCCGAAGATGTATGTGCAGACGGGTGATTCACCGCGTCAGATCGTGATCCTCCAGGATTCGACCCGCGCATTGCAGAAGGGTGGATTCTTCAGCGGTAAGAAGGATCTGGGTGTGGCCGCGTTGGTTCCGGGTCTCGAAGTGAAGGTGGACGGATCGTTTGATCCTGACCACGAACTGGTTGCGAAGAAGGTTGAGTTCTCGAAGAGTTCGCTGAAGACAGCACGTCAGATCGACGCAGGCCTGAACCCGGTGAACGCCAAGGTGGCTTCGCAGGGCGATCAGTTGATGAGCCAGCGTCGCGATCTCGATGCTGCTGGTAACCGTATCGACGAGCAGGGCCGCCGCATCGATGAGCATGGCAACCTGATCGCTCAGAACGGACAGGCGATCACTGCGACGAACGGTCGTATCGGCCAGCTCGACACGTATGACGAGAAGGGTTCGATCACGATCAACTTCCGCAATGGCAGCGCTGTTGTTGCGAAGAAGGACAAGGACGCTCTGGAAGACTTCGTGAAGAATGCTTCTTCCATGCAGGGCTACATGATTCAGGTGCAGGGCTATGCGTCGAAGACGGGTAACGCCGCGATGAATCAGCGTCTGAGCAGCGAGCGTGCAGGCAACGTACTGACGATCATTCAGCAGTCGGGTGCGGTGCCGCTGACTCGCATCCTTGCACCCGCAGCTATGGGTACGACGAACCAGGTGGCTGATAACCACTCGCGTTCGGGCCAGGCTCAGAACCGCCGTGTAGTGGTGACGGTCATGGTCAACAAGGGCATCACGGGTGGACCCGACGCGGCTCCTGCAACTGCCGCAGCACCGGCTCCCGCCCCTGCTGGCCAGGAATAACAACGACTGCTAACTCAGCCGGTAGATGACGAAGCGGCGATCGTGAAGAGACTTTGGTCTCGGATCGATCGCCGCTTTTCTGTTGCTCGTGATGGAGCCTTCGATCTTGCAGGCGCTTAGCGGGGGACGTAGATGTTGGCGTCCGTGCGATGCATCACGAGTCGATAGTGCTGCTGGATCGCGAGCAGCGATGAGGGCGGGAAGCGTTCGGAGTGAATGCTGATGGCTTCTTCAGCAGGAGCCTGCAGTTCGATAATGCTGAACCGCTTCATCGTGATCGCTTCGTTGAGCGGAGCCACGGGGATCGCATTGATGTAGATGAGGCGTGTTGCGTTGAATGGGTCGTAGAGGTATGACTTCTGCGCCGCATAGCACCGCAGCAGGCTTTCGCAGAGGGCGGCGCCGGGAGCGGGGCGCATGACGATCATTTCTTCGTCGAACTCATGCTGGCTGTGTTGGAGATCGTGCAATCGACCAATGGGGTCGAGGATGTCGCCGCGGCAGATCGGAATGAAGAGCAGCGCGAAGACTGCCAGCGTAATGGTGTGGCCGAGTGCGTACGCGCCGGAGGATTCAAGGCGCGCGAGCAGCAGGCCGATCAGCATGGTCATCGCTATGACAGCCTCGAAGAAGCAGTTGACCGAGACACCTTGTGCGCGCGCGAAGATAAGGCCAATGGTGACCGAGAGTGCGAAGTAGATGACCACGAATCGGCTTGCGGTGGGCTTGAGAAGCTCAAGCACTGCCGTGACAGCCGCGATGGCGAGCGGGATGAGCAACGTGCCGAAGGCGAGGTGGAAGGTGAACCAGACCTTGCCATGAGGAAAGACGCGTGGCAGCAGGATCGCGTGGATGAAGCCGGGGCCACCGAAGTGGATGTGCAGCGCGAGCGAGATGGCCGCGAAGATCGCGAGGCATACAGTGAAGAAGAGTGTCTTTGCGCGTGAACGGTAGAGCAGGTCGAGCCAGACGGTGATGGCGAGGGCTACGGTGTTCTGCTTAACAGACGCGCCCGCAACGAAGACCAGCGCGGCAAGTGCAAGAAGGCGCGGATCCAGTGCGCGATCGCAGGCTACGAAGTAGATCCACGTACCCAGGCAAAAGAGCATGATCGAGAAGATCTGCGGGTCGTTCGCGTTGATGTACTGCGTATGCACGAAGATGTCGGTGCTGGTGGCGCAGAAGGTGCCGAAGCAGAAGAGTGCGGCGATCCATGCGGGACGTAGGGGCACGCCGAGTCTGCGCAGGATGGCCGCGACGAGAATGCAGACGGCGAAGAAGCTGAGCAGCGTGACGACACGGCCGGTAAACCAGTAATCATGCGTGACGGTGTGGAGTGCGTCGAGCAACACGTACCAGCCCATCGGGTAGTTGACGGTCGTCCAACCTTCGCGCAGCGGATAGAGCACGCCGTGATTTGCGAGCGTGACCGCGTTATAGATGTTCCAGCCTTCGTTGTAGCTGAGCTCGACACGGAAGAAGGTGCTGGCAATCGGAATGATCGCGGCAAAGAGCGCAATCCCTATGCAGAGGATAAGGACGATGCGACCGACGAAAGACTCAAGTGAAGAACGTGCGGATGTCATTTGTCTTGGAGTGGCCAGTGTATCGGAAGCGAGGGGCGGCTTGGATGAACGAAGCGCGGTAAGCTGGGTTCGTATGTTCAACGAGTTTGATACGACTGCGATCGAGATTGATGTGGAGCGCTGGGAGCGGCGCGCGCTGCTGGAGATGTTTGCGAAGTTTGATGAGCCTTATCACGGCGTTTGCGTGCGCGTGGATTGCACGGAGACCTTTCGCTTTGCGAAAGAGAGTGGCCTGTCGATCTTTTTATCGCTCCAGCATCGCTCACTGAAAGCCGCGAATGGGCTTGCAGCGATGAAGACTCGCATCGTGGGCGATAAGGTGTTCGCGTTCGAGACGATTCACGGTGGAAGCGCCGTGGGGCGGGCGAACGGCACGATCGGCTTTGGGCATTATCCGTATCGGGCGGGGATCGCGGAATTTGCGCGCGAGGGCGCCAAGGTGTTCGAGGCCGTGAAGGAGCGCGACGATCTGGAGCGTTTTCCGTATCAGAACTTGATTCGCTACTCGGTGCTGCCGTGGCTGGACTTTACGTCGATCTCACATGCGCGGGACTATAGCCGCGCGGACTCGGCGCCGCGGGTGACCTTCGGAAAGATCACGGAGTCGGGCGGTAGAAGGACCATGCCGGTATCGATCCATGCGCACCATGCGTTGATGGATGGGTCGCATGTCGCGGAATTTGTCGAGGCGTTTCAGGGTTATCTGGCACGGCCAGAGGACTGAGGCACGCCGGCTGCCTATGCGGGATAGGTGCGGTCCTTCCATCCTCCGCCGCGGCCCGCGTGGTGGCGGTAAGCGGAGGCGATCGTGGCCGCGAGGTAGAAGCTCGCGATGCCCGGCAGCGCCAGTCCCCACAGCGGCGAACGCCGATAGCGGCGTAACGTGGGCTGGAAGAGTGCAGCCATCAAAAGCCATGTGATGAGTGCGATGAGTCGCGTAAGACCATGCGCGAAGAGGGTGAGCGCCGGTGGGGCGAGATAGAGCAACGTCATGCCAGCGATGCAGCCTGCGAGCGTGGGTAGCCAGTGATTGAGCTGCACGTACGCGGTCCGGGCGATCATGTTCCAGATCTCGCGGCGGTCGGCATAGATGCGGAGTGAGTCGGCGAGTTCTGCGTGGCCGAGCCAGAGGCGTGCGCCACTCTGCTTGAGTTCGCGCGCGAGGGCGCAGTCGTCGATGAGGTTCTGGCGGATGCGTTCGACGCCGTCGATGCGGTCGAGCGCGGAGCGGCGGATGAGCATAGTGCCGCCTGCGGCTCCCGCGGTGCGGCTGCGCGCATCGTTCACCTGTGCGAACGGATAGAGCATCTGGAAGAAGAAGATGAACGCGGGGATGTAAGCGCGTTCGGCGGCGCTGTCGCAGTGCAGGCGAACCATCTCGGAGACGAGGTCGTCGCCGTGCGTTTGCGCGCGGTGCACGAGCGTGGCGAGATGCGTCGGCGCGTGCAGGATGTCGGCGTCGGTGAGAAGGACGAACTCTGCGGCTTGCGCGAGCGGATGCTGCAGGCCCTGATGCACGGCCCAGAGCTTGCCGCTCCAGCCAGCGGGGAGCGGTTGACCGCTGATGATGGTGAGGCGCTCGGCGTGCGGTAGCGCAGCGGCGATGGCGGCGGTCCCATCGGTGCTGTTGTCGTCCACGAGGATGATGCTGAGTGCGCCGCTGTACTGCTGGGCAAGCAGTGAGCCGAGGCTGTGCGCAATGGACTCGGCTTCGTTGCGTGCCGGGACGATGACAGCGATGGAGGCGGTGGCGTCCTGGGCTTCAGGGAGCGTGGGGCCGGATTGCCAGAATCGGCCATGCAGCGTGGCGAGATAGAGCCACGCTGCAAGCGCGAGCAGTGCGAGGACGAGCATCGTGAGCTAGCGGGTGCCGGTGAGTTGCGCGACAGGGTTGATCTGCACGAGTTCGGGGCGCTGGACGGTCTTAGGGCCGAGGACGGCGATGTTGGGCAACGGTCCTTTGACCATCGCGATTTCGTCGCAGGCGTAGAGGCGCGGGCAAGTCTGGCAGTCCTTGTAGATCTTGTCCGGCATCGCGTCGCGATCGGCCTCGCGGAAGCCGAGGTGCGCAAAGTAGTCGGGGATGCGCGTGAAGAGGCAGACGCTCACGACCTCGTGCTCTTCGGCCTCGTGCATGAGAGCTTCGATGAGTTCGTCGCCTGCGCCGAGGCCGCGGTACTCAGGCTTCACGACGATGGAGCGGATCTCAGCCAGGTGTGGGCCGTAAAGGTGAAGCGCGCCGCAGCCGAGGAAGGTCTGTTCGCCCTCGGGCGTGGCGCGATGAACGACGGTGAAGTCGCGGATGTTCTCGCAAACCTCGGCGTAGGAGCGGCGCAGGAGTGTGCCGTCGCCCGAGAGTGAGTTGACCAGGTTGAAGATGTCTTCTGCGTCTTGCAGGCGGGCCTTGTGGGCGCGGATATTCGGATCGCTAGCCAAGTGCGCCCTCCTTTGCTCCCAGCAGAGCGATGCGGGCCTTGGTGGCGTGCAGCGCGGCGTGGACCTGCGCGATGGCGGTGCCGCCGGAGTTGTCGTGGCAGTCCAGCGTCGCGCGGATGTCTATGGCGTCGAAGAAGTCTTCGGCGAACTCAGGCGAGAGCGTTTGCAGGTCAGCGAGCGGGAGCTGGCCGAGCTCGAGGTGGCGCTCGAGGCCCATGCGGACGGCGTTGCCGACGATCTCATGCGCCTTGCGGAAGGGCACGCCCTTGTTCGAGAGGTAGGTCGCCGCTGCCATGGCGTTGAGGTAGCCGGTCTCCGCGGCGACAGCCATCGCGCACTGGCGGAACTTCAGCGAGCGCGTGAAGTTGGGCAGCACAGAAAGCAGACCGGCGAGCGTGTCGGCGATGTCGAAGATCTGCTCCTGGCCTTCCTGCAGGTCCTTGTTGTAAGCGAGCGGCAGGCCCTTGACGATGGTCGCGAGCGCCGTGCTTGCGCCGAGCAGGCGACCGCTCTTGCCGCGTGCAAGCTCGGTGAGGTCGGGGTTCTTCTTCTGCGGCATCGCGGAGGAGCCGGTGGAGAAGGCCTCCGGCAGATCGACGAAGCCGAACTCGGCGGTGGCGTAGAGGGTCAGCTCTTCCGCAAAGCGCGAGATGTGCAGGCCGAGCGTGGAGGCGGCTTGTGCGAAGTCGAGCATGAAGTCGCGGTCGCTGGTCGCGTCCATGGAGTTGGGCGTGGGCGCGGTGAAGTCGAGCGCCTTGGCCGCGATGGTGCGGTCGAGTGCGAGGGTGGCTCCGGCGATGGCGCCGCTGCCGAGCGGGCAGAAGTTCATGCGGGCGCGTGCGTCGGCGAAGCGCGAGAGATCGCGCTCGATCATGCTGGTGTAGGCCATGAGCCAGTGGGCGACGAGGACGGGCTCGGCGCGCTGGAGGTGCGTGTAGCCGGGCATGACGTCGTCGCCTGCGCGCTCGGCGAGGTCGAGCAGCGCGGAGGCCCAGCGGATGAGGCCGACGGTGGTGGCGTCGATGGCATCGCGCACGAAGAGGCGCATGTCGGTGGCGATCTGCTCGTTGCGCGAGCGGCCGGTGTGGAGTTTCAGCGCGAGCGAGCCGACCTCGCGGGTGAGCTCGAGCTCCACGTAGTGGTGAATGTCCTCGGCCTGCGGCGCGGACGCGACGATGGCGGCGGCGATCTGCTGGTTGGAGGTTTCGTAGTCGGGGATGCCGGAGGTGGCGGAGATGCGATGCGCCCAGTTGAGCGGACGCTGGCCGACGGCGTCGAGACCGGCGAGCATCTTGGTTAGCTCGTCGTCGGTGAGCACGCCTGCGGCGGCGATGGCGCGCGCGTGGGCTTGGCTCGCGGCGATTTCCTGGGGGATCAAGCGCCAGTCAAAGGGGAAGCTGCGCTGCCATTGCTCGAAGGTGCGATCAAGCGGCTCGCGGAAGCGGCCGGACCACATTTTGAGGGCGGGTTGTTCGGTGGTCGTAGACATCGTGAAGCGGATCTCCGTTATGTATTGAGCAATGTTGGATCAAACCAGATGTCAATATGTCCATCTGCCATAAGAAAACGATAACCAGGCGGCAAGCTGAGGTAAGGAGCTACCTGAGGCACGAAACTATAAACATGCGCTGTGCAAGTTGCAGTGAAGAAGTCGGGCGAGGAGGAGTACTCACCTTGCCAGATATACCAACCCGTTGTGGTCTCAGTTACAGGATGACGAAGCCCATGGAGTGGTGTAAGTCCCTCTGTCTGGATTGCAAGCCCGCAGTTTGCTGTCGCGATTGCAGGTACGCAATCCGCCTCATATCGCAAACACGTTTCTCGCTGTGTGATTCGGATATGTTCTGCTGTCATGTCTGCGGGTTCCATCTTCCACTGAATTTGCTGCGATTCCGTTTACGCTGGATTGTCAGCCGTCCAGATATTAAATTTCAGTAGGTTCGTTGGCACCGCGAGGGCTGTGACTCGCGGCCGACAAGCAGCTCCTTTGCTTTGCAGAGGGGGACAAGTCTCGGGGATTAGGAGAGCTGGAAGCCAGAAGCTAGCGGCTAGAAGCTCTCCTCCCTCGCGTTAGCGGCGGACCTTGTTCTTGGGCAGGCGCTTGGCGCCGCCAAGGAGCATCAGGGTGATCGCCTTCTGGGCGTGCATGCGGTTTTCGGCCTGGTCGAAGACTACTGACTGTTCGCTGTCGAGGACGGCGTCGGTGACTTCCTGGCCGCGGTGTGCGGGGAGGCAGTGCATGAAGACTGCCGAGTCGGTGGCCTTGGACATCAGATCTTCGTTCACCTGGTAGGGCTTGAAGATGGGAGCGCGCTTGGTGGCTTCGGCCTCCTGGCCCATGCTTGTGCAGACGTCGGTGTAGATGGCGTCGGCGCCGGTAGCGGCCTTGGTGGCGTCGTGCGTGAGGGTGATCGTGCCACCGGTTTGTTCGGCGAGTTCGATGGCCTTGTGGATGATCTCGAGCGAGGGCTCAAAGCCCTTGGGCGTGGCGATCGTCATGTGCACACCGAGCAGAGCGGCGGCGAGCATGAGCGAGTGGCAGACGTTGTTACCGTCGCCGACGTAGGTGAACTTGAGGCCCGCGACGGAGCCGAAGCGCTCTTCGAGGGTCATGAAGTCGGCTACGGCCTGGCAGGGGTGCTCGAGGTCAGAGAGCGCGTTGATGACTGGGATCTTGGCGTTCGCGGCCATCTCGGTGATGGTCTCGTGCGAGAAGGTGCGCAGGACGATGACCGACATCCAGCGCTCGATGTTGCGAGCGACGTCGGGGATGGATTCGCGCTGACCGAGGGGTTCCTTGGTCTGGTCGACGAAGATCGCGTTGCCGCCGGTGGTGTTGATGGCGGACTCGAAGGTGAGGCGCGTGCGCAGCGAGGCCTTCTCGAAGAAGAGGACCATCTGCTTGGCGTCGAGGGCGTGGCGGAACTCCTCGGGCTGTTCCTTGACAGCGTGCGCGAGCTCAAGCACGGCGGCGAGCTCTTCAGCGGAGAAGTCCGCGATGGAGCAGAGGTCGCGGCCCGCGAGGCCCTTGGCGATCTCGGTGAAACGGGTGTCGGACTGAAGGGATGCTGCGGCCTTGGAGGAGAAGCCGCGGGTCGGAATGACGATGGGATCCATGTTGTTCGTGCTCCGGTAGTGCTGAGTGCGAGATGCGATGGTCTCGGTGGTGCGTTTGGTTCGAGTGCTGAGTCGTGAGTTCCGTGTTCTGAGTTTCAGCTCTCAGCCTTCAGATTTCAGCTGTCAGTTTATGCGACGACAGCGGCGGCGACGAGGAGTTCGTCGAGGGCCTTGATGGTGGTGTCGACGTCGGTCTTCGTGATGAGGTACGGGGGCAGGAAGCGGAGGACCGTTTCGTGCGTACGGTTCAGGATGATGTGCTTGTCGAACATCATCTGCTCGAGGATGGACTTCGCGAGATCAGCGTTCTCGATCTCTGCGCCGAGCATGAAGCCGGTGCCGCGGACTTCCATGATCGCCGAGTGCTTCTTGCTGAGGTCGATGAGCTGCTGCTTGAAGTATTCGCCTACTTCGGTGACGTGCGCGAGCAGGCCCTCGTTCTTGATGGCGTCGATGACCGCGACGGCGACCGCGCAGGCGAAGGGGTTACCGCCGAAGGTCGTGCCGTGCATGCCGGGGGTAAAGGCGCGCGCGGCCTCTTCGGTGGCGACCATCGCGCCCATGGGGATGCCGCCCGCGAGAGGCTTGGCGAGCGTGGTGACATCCGGCTGGATGCCGTAGTGCTGGTAAGCGGTCCACTTGCCCGTGCGTCCCATGCCGGACTGAATCTCGTCGAGCAGGAGGAGTGCGCCGGAGGCGTCGCAGAGTTCGCGCGCGGTGGCGAGGAACTCCTGCGAGATAGGGTTGATGCCGCCTTCGCCCTGGAGAACTTCAAACGCGATGGCGCAGAAGCTGGAGTCGAAGGTCGCCTTGAGGGCTTCGACATCGTTGTGCGGGATGAAGACGACGTCGGGCATCACGGGTGCGAAGGGCTCGCGGTAAGCGGTCTTGTGCGTCGTGGAGACGGCGCCGATGGTGCGGCCGTGGAAGCTGTGTTCGAGCGCGAGGATCTTCGTGCCGATCTGCTTGCCCTCGTTGCGCAGCAGCAGAGCGTGGGCGCGCGCCAGCTTGATCGCGGCTTCCCAGGCTTCGGCGCCGGAGTTGCAGAAGAAGGCGCGATCGAGGCCGGTGATCTCGGTGAGGCGCAGCGCGAGGTCGCTGGTGACGGCGTTGTAGAAGAGGTTGCTCGTGTGGATGAGCGTGCTGGCCTGCTGGGTGATGGCCGCGGTGATGGCGGGGTGGCCGTAGCCGAGCGCGGAGACGCCGATGCCGCTGAGCAGGTCGAGGTAGCTGTTGCCGGCGTCGTCGAAGAGGCGCACGCCTTCGCCGCGCGTGAGCTCGAGCGGGTAGCGGGCGTAGGTGTGGAACAGGAGCTTGGATTCGTTCGCTTGAAGATCAGTCAGGCTCATGGTGTTTCCTTTTCGAGGCGAAGTGCTGGAGGTCAGAAAGAAGTGCTAGAGATCAGAAATAAGAGATCAGAGATTTCGGCGATGATCTCGGTGGTTCGTTTGGTTTGGGCTCGCGATTTGGTCTGAGCTACGAGTTCTGAGCTGCGAGCTTTGCGTTAGGCTGCGAGGACTTCGGTGCCTCGGTCGATGCGCTGCGAGCTGAAGGCAGGCAGCAGATCAGCGGCGTCGGCGGGCAGGATGCGGACTCGCTTCACGCCGTGCGCGAGAGCTTCCTTGCAGGCGTTCAGCTTGGGCAGCATGCCGCCGGAGACGACCTCCTGCTTCTGCAGTTCGGGGACGTCTTTGAGCGAGAGCCAGCGCATCACTTCGCCGTCTGCGCCCTTCACGCCGGGGACGTCGGTGAGGAAGACCAGCGCGTCGGCCTGGGTGGCGACCGCGCAGGCCGATGCCATTTCGTCGGCATTGATGTTGTAGTACTCGCCGTCCATGCCGAGGGCGATGGAGGAGATGACCGGGATCGCGCCCAACGTCCAGATGGCATCGAGCCACTTGGGGTCGGTCGCGGCAATTTCGCCGACGAAGCCGAGGTCGTGCTCGGTGTGCTTCTTGCGCGCCTTGAAGACGTGGCCGTCGCCGCCGGTGAGGCCGACAGCGTTCGCGCCTGCCTTGTTCAGCGCGGCGACGAGGGTCTTGTTCACACGGCCACCGAGCACCATGAGGGCGACGTCGCGGGTTTCGGCGTCGGTGACGCGGAGGCCTGCGACGAACTCGGACTTTTTGCCGAGCTGTGCGAGGAGCTTGGTGAGCTGCGTGCCGCCGCCGTGGACGACCGCGACTTTGTGGCCGTCTTCGACGAGCTGCGTCAGGGACTTCGCGGCGAGGGCGAGGGTTTCGGGATTTTCGAGGCCGGCGCCGCCGAGCTTGATGACGAATTTCATGAGGCTACTCCGAAGATGCGAGATGCGAGGTTCGAGATGCGATGGGCGACAGATCAGGACAGAAGATCAGCGTGGTTGCGTGGCGAGTTGTCGCTGCTCTGGTGCTGTTGTCTGCTTCGCTTGGATTGCTGGCCGGCTGATGTGTTGGATGAACTCGTTGCGTTCGTCCATCGGTTCGAGGCCGCGGGTATTGGTGTGAAGCGTGGTGCGCATTAGATCAAGCCTTCCTGCTGCGGCCATCCGGCCATGAGATTCATGTTTTCAACGGCCTGCGAGGCTGCGCCCTTGAGGAGGTTGTCGAGGCAGGCGATGATGACCGCGCGCTTGCCGTCGGGCGAAAGCTGAAAGCCGATGTCGCAGAAGCTGGTGCGGACTACGTGCTGGATCTGCGGCGTCATCGGCGACTTGCGAACGCGTACGAGCGGCGCATCGCGGTAGAAGTCGTCAAAGAGCGCCTGCAGCGACATGATCGTTTGCGGCTCCGTGAAGCGCACATAGATAGTCGAAAGGATGCCGCGCGGAATGGGCAAGAGGTGAGGCGTGAACTGGATCTGATCCGGCTGCAAGCTGAGCTGTTCGTAGAGCTCGCCGGTGTGGCGGTGGCCGAAGATCGCGTAGGCCGAGAGGTTGTCGGCGGCGTACATGAAGTGCGTGCCCGGGGTGGGCGCCTTGCCCGCGCCGGAGACGCCGGACTTCGCGTCCGCGATGATGCCTGCGGAGAGGTCCACGATGTTCGCGCGCACAACGGGGGAGAGGCCGAGGATCACCGAGGTGGCGTAGCAGCCAGGGTTTGCGACGAGGCGCGCGGTCTTGATTTCGGCGGCGTGCAGTTCGGGCGAGCCGTAAACGGCTTCCTGCTGCAGCGCATCGGTGGCGGCCGTGTCTTCGAGTTTGTAGATGGCGCGGTATGCGGGCGTGTCGAGGCGCCAGGCAGCGGAAAGATCAACGACGCGGATGTTATGCGCGAGCGCCTGCTGCGACCACTCGCGCGACTGCTCGTGGGGCGTGGCGAGGAACATCAGCTCGACGCCTTCGCGCTGGAGCTCGTTCCAGTCAAAGGGAATAACGCGTGCGTCATCGGCGTTCGGCAGGCCGGAGAGGTTCGGATGCAGCGAGGTCAGCGAGATCGCTGCGCCGCCTTCGGACTCGGGACGACCGAGGAAGATGGGCGGGTTCGTGGCGAAGCGCGGATGATCGAGCAGGATGCGCGCGAGCTCGGCACCAGCGTATCCGGTGACTCCGGCAACAGCGACACGAAGCGAGTTTTGCGGGGTGCTAGCCAATGTATCCGTCCAGTCGCGCTTTGAGCGCGGTTGCCTGCTTATTGTCAGGGCAGATGATGAGAACCGTGTTATCGCCGGCTACGGTGCCGACAACTTCGGTCCAGTCTTCGTAATCAATGTGCGCGGCGATGGGCTGCGCTCCGCCGGTGGTCGTGAGGAAGACGAGCAGGTTCTGCGCCTGGCGCACCTCGAGCCCGAAGTTGCCGAGCACGTCGGCGAGTTCGGGTTCGTCGTCATCTTCTTCCGGCACGGCGAAGGACTCGGGCAGGGCGTAGCCCGCAGGGCCTTTGAGGAGGTTGAGCTCCTTGATGTCGCGTGAGAGCGTGGCCTGCGTGACGTGGATGCCGCGCTGCGCGAGCTTGCGGCGAAGGACGTCCTGGTTCTCGACTTGCGCCTTAATAAGAAGGTCGCGAATGACGCCGTGGCGTTGGTTTTTCATGCGGTGCGACCTCCTTTCAGGGCGCTTTCAGCGGCAAAGAAAAAGTGACGCCAGAGATTCCGCGTCACGGTGAATAAATATCCACTATCTATGTATAAATATGCGTTCCGCGATTTGTCAAGGCCTGAGGCTGCACTCTGTTGTGGGAAAACGCGGGAGGCGAGATGTTCGTCTGAGGTGTCATACGCTTGAGCGTTGCGGGTAGGATGAGGGGCGGTCGCTGCAGTGCATGGAGTACTCGTGATTCTCGGCGATCCAGTGTCGGAACGCGATTGAAGGACAGGTAAGGGATGGGGCTTAGGATGAATGCGCTGTTGGCGTTATTGATCGTATTCGTCTTGCAGGGCGTTGGGTTCGCGCAGAGCGAGCCGTATCGCCCGCAGGTGCATTTTTCGCCGCGCGAGCATTGGACGAATGATCCGAATGGGCTCGTGTACTTCGAGGGCGAGTACCACCTCTTTTATCAGTACAACCCGCAGGGCGACGTGTGGGGCCACATGAGTTGGGGCCATGCGGTATCGAAGGACTTACTGCATTGGCAAGAGTTGCCGGTGGCGCTGCCGGAGCATGGTGGCGAGATGATCTTCACCGGCAGCGTAGTCGTGGATGAGCGGAACTCCAGCGGGCTCTGCGCAGGGGGAACGCCTTGCATGGTGGCGGTGTATACGGGACACCACATCATCGGCGGCGACTCGAAGCGTTATACGCAGGACCAGAACCTGGCGGTGAGCCAGGATCGCGGCCGGACGTGGAGCTTCTATAAAGGCAATCCGGTGCTCGACCTGCACATGAAGGAATTTCGTGACCCGAGTGTGACATGGAACGAGCCACGCAAGGCCTGGCTGATGGCGGTCGCGTTGCCGGACGATCACGTTGTGGCGATGTATAGCTCACCGGACCTGAAGAAGTGGGAGAAGATTTCAAGCTTTGGACCTGCGGGGGATGTAGCGGGGCAGTGGGAGTGCCCTGATTTGCTAAAGGTGCCGGTCGAAGGCTCGGCCGAGAGCGTCTGGGCGCTGAAGGTGGGGCTGAATCCCGGCGGACTGCAGGGCGGTTCGGGAGAGCAATACTTCATCGGAACGTTTGACGGGACGAGTTTCAAGCGACTCCCGAGCCAGCAGGAGAACGGCTGGACGGACTGGGGCAAGGATAGCTACTGCGCGATCAGCTATAACCATTTGCCCGCAGGCGAGAAGCCGGTGCTCCTTGGCTGGATGAGCAACTGGGAGTACGCGGCGGAGGTGCCGACAAAGCCCTGGCGCGGACAGATGACGCTGCCACGGCGCTTGAGCGCGCGCCTGGTGGAGGGCAAGTATGTTCTGGTGCAACAGCCGGTGGTCGAGGCGCTGCATGGTGCGGAGTTGAAGGACGCGAGCGCGGCGGTGGCAACCCCGGTGGAGTATCGGGTGTCATTGCAGCCCGACAAGGCGGGGTCGGCCGGTGTCCGGGTGCGCTACGATGCGACGCATTGGGTGGATGTGGGGTTCGATGTGAAGCGTGGCGTGATGTTTGTCGATCGCTCACACTCGAGTGTGCCGGTGGCGAAGGGCTTCGCAGTGCGGACTGAGGCGAAGATGCTACGGTCGTTGCCGCTCGATCTGGATGTGATTGTGGATGCGTCGTCGGTGGAGGTCTTTGCGCAGCAGGGAGCGATTGCGATGACGAACCTCGTGTATCCGCCGAGTGGACAGGTTGCGCTCGAGCCACTGGGCGCCGAAGTGAAGATGCGGGCGCGTGGGTGGACGCTCAGGAAGTAGGTGATCGAGCCAGCTCTGCGCAGTCCGTTGGACAAGCAGTCCGTTTGATCCTGATGTCCGAGTTGATCCTGATGTACGAGCTGTGAGGCTTGAGCGTTAGGTTTTGCTGTGCCTGTGGGTGGCGTTTCGGTTGTCAGGCAGCATAAGCAGAACCGTTAGCGCTATAAGCTATAGCCGCGTCTGAGACGTTTGCGCGTTTGAATAAGGCAGATGCGCAGGTGTGGGGTTTCAGTGTGATCGGATTGACCGATTCTTTTATCACAAAGATCAATGAATGCGCGGCTTTGGCGTTTGTGGCTGAACGGTTTTCGGACGTATAGTAACGTATGTCCCAAAAACACAGCGACGAACTGCGCGTTCGTAAGAACGGCGCTCAAGAACAGCCTTCCACCATCGCTACCCGTGCCGTGATTACGGCCAATGGTGCCAAGCTGACTTCGCTGGTCGATCCTATTTTTGACCATGATTCGTGCGGCGTAGGCTTTGTGGCCAGCGCGCTCTATAAGCCGTCGCGCAAGATCCTCGAGGACGCGCTGACGGCGTTGTCGCGCCTGGCGCACCGCGGCGCTGTGGCTGCCGACGGCAAGTCGTCGGACGGCGTCGGTGTGATGACCGGCGTGCCGCGCAAGCTGCTGCTGGAGTCCGTGGGCATCGAACTGGCTGACGATCAGGTGTTGGGCGTCGGTATGTTGTTTACGCCGCCGGGTGCTCGTCCTGTTGAGAATGTCGTGGACAGCTGTCTGCGTTCGCAGGAGCTCGAAGTGCTGTGTTGGCGCGAGGTCCCGATTCGCCCCGAAGCGTTGGGTGAGATCGCGCTGTCGACAATGCCGGTGATCCGCCAGGTACTGGTGAAGGACGCGGCCAAGCACGACCTCGGCCCGATGGAGCGTCGCCTTTATCTCGCGCGCAAGCAGTTTGAGCGCGCGGTGGAGAACGGCGAAGTAGAAGGCTACTTCTGCTCGCTGAGCTCGACGACGCTGGTCTACAAGTCGATGTGCGAAGGCAAGTTGTTGCCGGAGTTCTTTGTCGATCTGCAGTCGCCGGCTTACACGACGCCGTTTGCGATCTTCCACCAGCGCTATGCGACGAACACGCTGCCGGCGTGGCATCGCGCACAGCCGGGCCGCAAGCTCGGACACAACGGCGAAATCAACACTGTGTGGGGAAACCGTGCTCGCATGGATGCGCGTGATTCTTCGCTGCCGGTGGAGTGCAAGCCAGTGCTGACGAAGGATGGCACGGACTCGACCTCGCTGGACGAGACGATCGAGCTGATCTCGCAGAACGGGCGCACAATCGCCGAAGCGGTGCGTATGTTGCTGCCGCCTGCGATGACGAAGCGCTTCCATCCGTTTTTGAAGTACCACCAGGATGTGGCGGAGCCGTGGGATGGGCCGGCGGCGATTGCGTTCTCTGACGGCGTAGTCGTGGGCGCGGCGCTGGATCGTAACGGTCTGCGTCCCTGCCGTTATGCGATCACGAGCGATGGACTTGTGGTGGCGGGCTCGGAAGCGGGGCTGGTGGATCTTGATCCGGCGACGGTGATTGAGTCGGGACGTCTGGGGCCGGGCGAGATGCTGGGCGTCGATATGTCTGAACGCAAGATCTATCACAACGACGAAATGCTCGATGAGTTCGACGTGCGCGCAACGTACGTGGAGCTGGCAGAAGACACTGCGCTCGAGGCGATTGACGCCGGAGCGGTGTCGAGCGGTGAGGAGTTGCAACGTCTTCAGAAGGGCTTCGGTTACACGAAGGAAGACGTGAACATGATCTTGAAGCCCATGGCCGCGACGGGCAAGGACGCCGTGTGGTCGATGGGCGACGATACGCCGTTGGCGTTCCTGGCGAAGTCGCCGCGTCCGCTGTATGCGTTCTTCCGCCAGCGCTTTGCGCAGGTGACGAACCCTGCGATCGATCCGCTGCGCGAGAGCGTGGTGGTGAGCCTGCACTCGCGTCTGGGGCCGTGGGCGCACATGCTGGATAAGAACGCTCCGCTGCCGGGGCTTTCGATGGATTCGCCGTTCCTGTCCCTGGGGCAGATGGCGGCGTTGCGCGCGGGGGCCTACCCGCACAAGGAAGACCTGCGCCTGCATGAGTTGAGCTGCACGTTCACGCCGAACTTCTCACTGGAGCAGGCGACCGATAGCCTGGCTCGCGAGGCGGTGGAACTGGTGCGCTCAGGTGTGCGCATTCTGGTGCTGACCGACCGTGGGGCAAGCGAGAGTGCTCTGCCTGTGCCGATGGCAATGGCGACCGGCATGGTGCATGAGGCACTGGTGGCGGCTGGGCTGCGTACGCTGTGCGGTATCGCGGTGGAAGCGGGTGATGCTCGTGACGTGCACCATATGGCGGTGTTGTTGGGCTATGGCGCAGGCGCGATCTGCCCGTGGCTGGCGCTCGAGACGGCTGGTTCGCTGGCTCCTGAAGGCACCGACGGCGAAGCGTACATGCTGAAGTCGCTGGACGCAGGCATTGCAAAGATCATGTCGAAAATGGGCATTTCGGTAGTGAACAGCTATCGTTGCGCGCATCTGTTTGACATCCTCGGTCTGCATCGCAGCGTGGTGGATCGTTGTTTCCCCGGAACGCCTGCGCCGCTGTCGGGTGTCGGATTTGCGGAGTTGGATCGCCGTCTGCGCATGAGCTGGAATGCTCCTGCGGTAGATGGCACGCCGGTCGCTGATCTGGCCGACTACGGGTGGGTGCGCTTCCGCAAGAGCGATGTAAGCGAGCCGCATAAGTGGGCTCCGCTAAACGTGAAGGCGTTGCAGACGGTGATGGGTTCGACGCGTCAGGGGATCCCCGCGGAAGACCCGGCGAGCGCGTTCCAGATCTTCTCGCGTTCGGTGGATCAGGGGGAGCCCGCGACGCTGCGTGAGTTGCTGGAGGTGCGTCCGGCTGGGCCGGAGTTGGCGCTGGAAGATGTGGAGAAGCCGGACACGCTTTGCCACCGCTTCATCGCGAGCGCGATGTCGCTGGGTTCGCTGAGCCCGGAGGCTCATCAGACGATTACGGCGGCGATGAACATGATCGGCGCGCGCTCGAACACGGGCGAAGGCGGCGAAGACCCTGCGGTGTATCGTGCACAGGGTTCAGGCCCCAGGGCCCAGGGCCCAGAGGGTGGAGCGGCCGTTGAGGTTGCTGGTTCAGGTGGTGGTGCGGCTGTGGCGGAACTGGTGCAGGCTCCGGCGGTGCACACGGGCGTGAGCCTGAACAACCGCATTAAGCAGATTGCTTCGGGACGCTTTGGCGTGACCGCGGAGTATCTCGCTCATGCGGAGGAGATCGAGATCAAGGTAGCGCAGGGAGCCAAGCCCGGTGAGGGCGGACAGCTTCCGGGGCATAAGGTTTCGGGCTTGATTGCACGTCTGCGTCATGCGCAGCCGGGGGTGGGACTGATCTCGCCGCCGCCGCACCATGACATCTACTCGATCGAAGACCTCGCGCAGTTGATCTATGACTTGAAGCGCGTGAATCCGAAGGCGGCGGTCGGCGTAAAGCTGGTGTCGTCGATGGGCGTGGGCACGGTGGCGGCAGGTGTGGCCAAGGCGTATGCCGACTTCATCGTGATCGCCGGCAACAATGGCGGCACCGGTGCTGCAGCGCTTTCGAGCATCAAGTACGCGGGCAATCCGTGGGAGCTTGGCCTGGCCGAGGCGCAGCAGTTGCTGCGTGCGAACGGTATGCGTGGCCGCGTGCGTCTGCGTGCGGACGGTGGTCTGTCGACGGCGCGCGATGTGCTGATCGCCGCGTTGCTCGGCGCTGATGAGTATGCGTTCGGCACGGCGGTCCTCGTGGCGCTGGGCTGCGACATGGCTCGCCAGTGCCACTTGAATACCTGCCCGACGGGCATCGCCACGCAGAAGCCGGAGCTTCGTGCGAAGTTCCGCGGCAAGCCGGAGCATGTGGTCGTGCTCTTCCAGCAGATCGCAGCGGACTTGCAGAAGTTGCTGGCGAAGTTTGGCTTGCGTTCGCTGGAAGAGGCGATCGGCCGTGTGGACCTTCTCGAGCAGGTGCGGTTTGAGGGCAATCTCGACCTGACGCCGGTGCTGGCGCAGGTGGGCGAGGGCCCGACGCGCTGGGAGGGTGGCTTCAACACGCGGCCGGGCGAGGACCATCCGATCGATGAGCCGTGGGTTGCGCCTGCGATCGAAGCGGCGAAGAAGGGCGAGAAGTTCTACGTCAAGTCGGAGATCAACAACGAACATCGTTCCATCGGTGCGCGCCTTGCGGGTGAAGCTGCGTTGCTGCGCGTGAAGGGCGAGCTCGACACGATCGATGCGACGTTCGATCTCGAAGGTACGGCAGGCCAGTCGTTCGGCGCGTTCGCAGGCACGGGCAACACGATCATCCTGACGGGGCAGGCGAATGACTTCGTCGGCAAGGGCCTGAGCGGCGCTGACCTGATCATTCGTCCGGTGGGACGCGCGGCGGAGGAGTCGCACGAGCATGTTCTGCTGGGCAACGTGGCGCTCTACGGCGCGACGGCTGGGCGCATGTTCGCGGCGGGCCGCGTGGGCGAGCGCTTTGCGGTGCGTAACTCAGGTGTGACGACGGTGGTGGAAGGCGCAGGCGATCATGCCTGCGAATACATGACTGGCGGCACGGCGGTGATTCTCGGTCGCATCGGCATCAACTTCGGCGCGGGCATGACGGGCGGCACGGCGTGGGTTTGGGACATCGATGGCGATATCCTGCGCGATACGCGCTACCACACGGAGTTCCTGGAAGCGGTGAAGTTCGACGATGCGACACCGGAGCAGCAGGCTGGCCTGCACGCGCTGGTGAAGCAGCAGAAGGAGCTTGCGCACAGCAAGCTCGCGGAGAAGATGCTGGCGAAGTGGCCGGCATACACGCCGCAGATGGTGCTGTTTGTGCCGAAGCCGCAGTAAAGGCGAGGGGCCAGGGTTTATGGCCCAGAAAGGCGACGCGGAGAGCTATGGCTCTCCGCGTTTCTCGTTAGCGTTTGAGCGCTGCGATCTGGGGCAACCGGGGATTGTGGTTAGGCTTTGGTGTTGATGGAGAAGGCTTCGATCTTTGCGGCGAGGTCGGCCTTGGCGGTGTCGAGGGTGGATTGCTGCTGCTTGAGTGTGGCTTGCGTTGCGGCGATCTCGTCCTCGGTCTTGTTCAGGTCGCGGACGAAGCGCTCGCGGGAGGATTTGTCGGCGTTGGCGAGTGCGGTGATGTTCGCGCGTTGGCGGTCTTCGTCGGTGCGGAGCGCGTTGAGCTTGGCGTTGGTGGTGTCGACGGCGGTTTGGGCGTCGGCCATGCGGCGGCGAGCATCGAGGATCGGTTGTAGCGCGGATTCGAGCGCGGGGTCGTGATTGGTGGTGCTCAGGATGAACTGGAGTTGGTTATCGTCGGCGCGCGTGAGGTAGTAGGTGGAGTAGCTGGGACGGTTGGCGCCGATGTGGACGCGCTTGGTTTCACCGGGCGCGAGTTCGGTACGGAAGCGATAGACGGTTGGGGTGGTCTCGACGGGTTTCGGGTCGGATGAGCCGGCCTCGCTATCGAGCTTCCAACCGGGGACGACGGGGATCTCCGAGATGATGGTGCGTGCGGCGGGCGCGGCGTTGTGCAGCACGAGCGTGACCTCGTGCTGGTCGGCGTGATGGATGTTCAGCACGCCACGCGAGCCGCGTAAGAAGGTGATGTGGTTCGCGGATTTGTCGCCTTCGACGGTGGCGTGAACGGCTTGATCGGCAGCGTAGGAGAGCAGCCGCTTTTCGTCGGGGTGGATGGGGTCGAGGAGACCTTCGCCGGCGAAGTTGCCGGACTCGATGATGGTGAAGGAGCCGCGGTCGAGCGTGAGGCCGGAGGTGTTGGTGAGCCAAAGCGCGCGGAGCGGCTGTGAGGTGTAGCCGTTGCGGTAGCTGAGCAGCGTGACGGACTCCACGGGGAGCTTGGTCTGCAGGATCGGGACGAGTGCGGACTCGTTCTTGCGGATCGTGATCGGCTCGGAGAGGTTGTAGGCGAAGAAGTCGTCGAAGCCCTTGGCCTGTGTGTTGGGGGTGATGGAGGTGGAGGCCGATTCTTCGTAGGTGGGCGGAGGTGGTGGCGGCGCAGAAAGATAGCCGCCGGAGCCTGCTCCTATACCCGATCCTGATCCGTAGCCACCTGAGGCAGACATCATGACGCCTCCGGAACCGCCGCCAGCCATGCCAGCCATGCCGACAACGGAGCCGTGAGGCCTTGTCGGACCTGCGGGCATCTTCGCTCGTGCCATGGGTTCGATTCCATCAACTGTTACGCCCGCGGTGCCGGATTTGTCATCGATGTTTGAATCGAAGGTCTGTGGCGTGAGCTGGGCTTCCTGCGCGATGGGGATTTCGGGACGGCGGGTGTAGATGGGTTGCGAGAGCGGTTGGATGAAGCTCTGCGGCGCGCCGGCGATGAGCGAGAGATGGACGTTGATCCAGTCGGTGCCGGTGGTGTTGTCCACGACAGACCAGCCCTGCATGGTGGCCGTGGTGTTGTTGTCCGTGGTGAGGATCCGGTAGGTGGACTTCCAGACCGGGACCTCGGAGATGTAGCTGACGTGGAGCTCGCGCGAGCCGATGCCGTTGTCCGTAAGCGTGAGGTGGCGCAGGCCTTGCGAGCGGTTGGCGTCAAGAAGCTGCAGATAGCGCGTGACGTCGGTGTGGAGAGCGGTGTCGAGCAGGCGAACGCTGGTGGTGCCGGTGAGTTCGAAGGTGCGGACGGTGCCTTCGTCGCTGGCGATGGTGAGGAAGTATTTGTCGGCCGTCTTCGCGTCGTCTTTGGTGGGGATGCTGCGGACTTCGACGGAAAGGAGGCGGCCGGTGATGCTGGCTCCACCGGAGGTTACGGCCACTCGGGCTCCACGAATCGCCGCGTAGAAATCGGCGGCGCTGGGGTTGCTGTCGAGGTTCAGTGAGAGGGTTTTCAGCTGCTGCTCGAGCGGTGTGGCGGAGTTATAGCCTGCGCCGGAGATGCGTCCGCCGTTGAGGTCGATGGCGGTGAGCGATTGCAGGACGTCGTTGAGCTGCGAGTTGGTGAAGGGGATGGTGACCGAGGCATTGCCGCTGACGTGGCCCGAGAGTTCGAAGTAGCCGACGCCGTTCTTATAGAGCGAGACGTGCGTCACGGGGAGCGTCGTCTCTGAAGGCTTTTGGGCGTGGAGGCTGAGCGGGAGAAGAAGGAAGGGTGCGGCGAGGATGCGGCGCATGGGAGGGTTCCTTGTGGGGCTCGAATAGGTTGCTGCGGTGTTAGACACCGCGAGGGTGTGTTTTGTTACCGAAGGAGCCGCGAAACGCAGATCCCTCCCCTGTGGGAATGGCGGACAAGAGGCGGCCCGCATGGGTCGATGAACGAGAGATAAAGATGCATCACTGTGAAGACCGGCGGAGAGCGAAAAGTGTTCGCAGAATAGTCTGGACAGGTATGCTAGGGAGTCGATGAAGCGAATTGCGATATATCCCGGCACGTTCGACCCGCTGACGAACGGGCACCTCGATCTTGTGGCGCGCGGGTCAAAGCTGGTGGATGAGTTGGTGGTGGCGATTCTGCTGAACTCCGAGAAGGGCACGCCGCTGTTCACGGTGCCCGAGCGTGAGGAGATGATTCGCGCTTGTACGCAGGAGTTTGGTAATGTGCGCGTCGCGACCTTCGATGGCCTGATGGTGGACTTTGCGCGGTCGATCGGTGCGCGTGCGGTGATCCGCGGGATTCGCGCGATCTCGGATTACGAATATGAGTTTCAGATGGCGATGATGAATCGCCGTCTGTCGCCGGAGCTGGAGACGCTTTTCATGATGCCTGCGGAGAAGTACACCTACGTGAGCTCGCGCATGATCAAGGGCGTCGTGCAGCTTGGTGGAGATGTGACGGGGCTGGTGCCGCCGCTGGTGTTGGAGCGGTTGCGCAGTAAGGTTCCCGGTGCTGCGCATGAGTAACGCGTCGGCTACGAGTGCGCCACAAGCGATGAGCCTGAATGAGCAGTTTGGGCAGATCGACATCTATGTCTTCGACCAGATTTTGCGCGGAAACATTGTCGCGCCGATGACGGTGCTCGATGCGGGATGCGGCTATGGTCGCAACCTGGTGTACCTGCTGCGCGCGGGATGTAACGTGCTCGCGGTGGATGCGAATCCGGCGGGTGTGGCGCATGTGAAGGCATTGGCGGGGATGCTCGCACCCGCTCTGCCTGCGGAAAATTTCCGTGTGGCTGCGGTGGAGGCGATGCCGTTTGAGGATGGCGTCGCCGATGTGGTGATCTGCAACTCGGTGCTACATTTTGCGCGCGATGAGCAGCACTTTCTCGCGATGGTGGAAGAGCTTTGGCGATGTGTGAAGCCGGGCGGGATGTTGTTCTGCAGGCTCGGGTCGCGTATCGGCATGGAGTTCGAGCGGCTGCGCGGGAATGTGTTTCGCATTGGCGATGGCTCGGAGTGGTTTCTGGTGGATGAACTGTCGCTGATGAAGATGACCGAGGCCATGGATGCGCTGATGGTCGATCCGCTGAAGACGACGGTGGTGCAGGACCACCGGTGCATGACGACCTGGGTGCTGCGGAAGAAGCGGTAGGACGCTGCAAACCCCATGCTGGAGAGGACATCGCCTCGGTGCATAAGGCAGGCTGTATGCGCTTAGGGGATGTTCTTATCTCGCCAGAAGTTCATAGGCGCGGGGTAGTTTCGAGCGGGCAAATCTGAGAAACTACGTGTATGAGTTCAGCTACAGCATCGCGTAAGGTCCTTACTGACCGCATCAACCGTATTGAAGTTTCGGCCACGATGGCCATTACCGCCGAGGCGTTGAAGCTGAAGGCGCAGGGCATTGACCTGGCGGATTTTGGCGCCGGTGAGCCGCACTTCTCGACCCCGCAGCACATTAAGGACGCGGCGATCGAGGCGATCAACTCGAACTTCACGCGCTACACGGCCGTTGCAGGTATTCCGCAGGTACGTCAGGCGATCGTGGACCGTCACGCTTCGGACTTCAAGACGAACTACACGCCGGAAGAGTGCGTGTTCTCGGCTGGCGGTAAGCTGGCGATTTTCAACGCGGCGGAAGTGCTGATCGACCACGGCGATGAGGTCATCATCCCGACGCCGTTCTGGGTGAGCTACAAAGACATCGTCGAGTTCGTCGGCGGCAAGTGCGTGTTTGTCGAGACGAGCGAAGCGGACAACTTCCGCGTGACGAAGGAGATGATCGAAGCGGCGATCACGCCGAAGACGAAGGCGATCATTCTCAACTTCCCGTCGAACCCCTCGGGCGCGATCCTGCCGAAGGAAGATCTGTTCGACATCATCCGCTTGTGCCACGAGCGCGGCATCTACGCGCTGCTCGACGAGTGCTACGTGTACCTCGCTTTCGATGGCGACATCTACTCGGGTGCATCGCTGACCGAGTGCAAGGAGCACATCATCGTGCTCGGTTCGCTCTCGAAGACCTACGCGATGACCGGATGGCGCGCGGGTTTTGCGCTGGGACCGAAGCAGATTATCGGCGCGATGAGCAAGCTGCAGTCGCAGTCGACCTCGAACACGTCGAGCATCGTGCAGCGCGCTTCGATCGCTGCGCTGGCTTCGTCGCAGGAGTGCGTTGCGGTGATGCGCGAGGACTACATCAAGCTGCGTGACCGCGTGCTGGAAGGCTTCAAGACGATTCCTGGTCTGACGTGCACGGTGCCGCAGGGCGCGTTCTATGTGTACCCGAACATCAAGAACTTCTTGGGCAAGGGCGGCATCAACACGGCGTCTGAGATGGCGGCGAAGCTGCTCAGCGAAGCGCACATCGTGACCGTTCCGGGTGAGCCGTTCGGCACGAAGGAGCACATCCGCCTGTCGTATGCGGTGAGCGCCGACGTGATCGACAAGGGCATCGAGCGCCTGCGTACGTTCCTCGGCAACCTGAAGTAACTGTCTGGGCCCGGTCGCGAAGTTTCGTGGCCGGGCCCAACGCAGATACCCTTCGGACGACAATCAAAGAGACACATTATCCTGATGGGGATAACGAGGGGACGGGCGATCTGTCCCTTTTGTGTACTAGAAATTCGAACTCATCGCTGTGAGAATCAGTGCTTTAGGAGCGCAGGCCACGATGGCAAACACAAGCAAACCGGTTTTCGCGCCGGTGATTCTCGCAGGCGGAAGTGGAACCCGCTTCTGGCCACGCTCGCGACGCGCTCGTGCGAAGCAGGTACTCGCGCTTGAGGGCACGCGCACGATGATTCAGGACACGCTGGACCGTTTGCGTCTAGTGGCGGAGCCCTCGGCTACCTGGGTGATCACGAACGGCTGGTTGCGCGAGGTCATCGTCGAGCAGTTGCCCGAGGTGACGGGCGAGCATGTGGTCTCTGAACCTTGTGCGCGCAACACTGCGCCGGCGTGTGCGCTGGCTGCGTTTCTGCTGGAGCGTACCGCACCGGAGACGGTGCTGGGTGTGTTCCCGAGCGACCACGTGGTGGCGAATCCGAAGCGATTTGCCGAGGTACTGGCGAAGGGCATCGAGATTGCGGCTGCGGGCGAAAATATCGTCGTGCTGGGCGTGCCGCCGACGCGTCCTGAGACGGGTTATGGCTATATCGAGCAGGGTGCGTTGTACGAACGTGTGGAGCAGACAAAGGGCTTCGCGCCAATCTCCGTACATCGCGTGCGCCGCTTCCGAGAAAAGCCAGACCTGACGACCGCGGAGCGCTTTCTCGCTGCGGGTAACTTCGTTTGGAACGGTGGCATCTTTCTGTGGAGCGCGAAGACGCTGTGTGCGGCGATTCGCGAGTACACGCCAGAGATGGCGGAGCCGCTGGAGAAGATTGCGGCGGCGTATGGAACGCCGGAGTTTGAGAAGATTTTCGCGGCGGAATATCCGAAGTGCGAGAACATCTCGGTGGACTATGCGGTTCTTGAGCGACGTTCGGCTCGCGGTGAGCAGAAGGCAAATATCTTTTGCCTGCCTGCGGATTTTGGCTGGAACGATCTGGGCTCGTGGGCGTCGTTGTACGAGCATCGCGCGGAGCGCGAAGGCGACAACGTAATCGACGGTGGAACGACGGGCGTGTTTGCGATCCAGGCGACAGGCAACTACGTCTATGCACCGGGCAAGACGGTAGCGTTGCTGGGTGTCGATGATCTGGTGGTGGTCGAGACGGATGATGCCTTGTTGATCACGACGCTCGGACGCTCGCAGGACGTGAGTAAACTGGTTCGCGCGATCCACGAAGGTGGACGCGAAGATTTGATTTAGAAGAAGATGCGAGAGACGAGATTCGAGATGCGATGACGTGTCTCGGGTCTTTGCTTTTTTGAGAGAGATATTCGATGAGCGAAACGACTGTAGTGAAGTTTGGAACTGACGGCTGGCGCGGCATTATTGCCGACGACTTTACCTATGCCAATGTGCGCGTGGCAGCGCGAGCGATCGCTCACTACGTGATCGAGCAGGAAGACGCGAAGGCCGGTGTTTGCATCGGTTATGACACGCGCTTTGGGTCGAAGTCGTTCGCGAAGGTCGTGGCGGATGTACTCGCGGATGCGGGTATCCCGGTGACGCTGGGCAACAAGGTGACGCCGACGCCGGAGCTGTCGTTTGCGGTGCGCGGACGCAAGGCTGCGGGCGGCGTGATGATCACGTCGAGCCACAACCCGGCCGAGTGGAACGGTGTGAAGTACAAGGCCAGCTACGGTGGCTCGGGCTCGCCGAAGATCATCAAGGCGATCGAAAGCTACTTGCTGAAGCCGCTGGCCGACGCGCCTGCGAAGGCGAAGATCGAGGAAGTTGATTTCTCGCCGGAGTACATTGCTGCGCTCGAATCGTTTGTCGATCTGAAGGCGATCAAGGAGAGCGGCTACAAGTTCCTGATCGACACGATGTATGGAGCAGGCAAGGGATATCTCGCCGGCATCTTCACGCGTGCCGGGATCCCATTTGTAGAGTTCCGCTCGGAGTGGAACCCGGCGTTTCCGGGGATCAATCCGGAGCCGATTCTTCCGCACATCGCGCCGACGCAGAAGGCTGTGGTCGAGAACAAGTGCGATGCCGGTTTGATCACAGACGGCGATGCGGACCGCATTGGCGCGGTGGATGAGAACGGCAATGTCGTGGACGCGCACAAGGTCTTTGCGGTGATCCTCGAGTGGCTGCTGAAGCGCAAGGGATGGCCGGGCGATGTGACGCGCGCGTTCAACACGACGAAGATGCTCGACCGCATCGCGGCGAAGTATGGCCGCAAGCTGCATGAGCATGGCATCGGCTTCAAATTTGTGTGCGACCTGATGCTGGAGCAGGAGATTCTCGTCGGTGGCGAGGAGTCGGGCGGGATCGGCATCTCCAAGCATCTGCCGGAGCGCGATGGCTTGCTGAACAGTCTGTTGATCGCGAACGTCATGGCCGACGAGAAGAAGACACTCGGCGAGCTGGTTGCGGCGCTGCAGGAAGAGTACGGCGAGCACCAGTACGGTCGCGTGGACATGCACATCGCCAACGATGTGAAGGAGTCGGCGATCGCTCGTGCGAAGGCCGGCGTGAGCGAGATTGCTGGCCTCAAGGTGTTGCGCACGGAAGACCTCGACGGCATCAAGTTCTATCTCGACAACCCGACGTGCGTGGGCAAGCCGAACGCTGCGGAGACGTGGCTACTGCTGCGGGCGAGCGGCACCGAGCCGTTGCTGCGCGTGTACTGCGAGAGCTGCTCGCAGCAGAGCGTGCAGCAGGTGTTGGCGGCGGCGCAGAAGTTTGTGTTGGAAGGGTAGTGGCGGTTCGCTGCGTTGATTGACATGGCGAGCATCCTGCAAACCCAGGTCTCAAAAGCGAGACCTGGGGCACCCGGTTTGTGGTGATTCGAAAATTGAGGGGGCTGATCTTCGAGAGGGGTCGGCCTCTCTTCACATCAGCTCTTCGGGGCAAAGGCAGGTTGTAGTGGCGAGTTTCGAAGCGGCGGCGTTGTTGTTTGATATGGACGGCGTGCTGCTGTCGTCGATTGCCAGCGCCGAGCGCTGCTGGAAGCTCTGGGCCAAGCATTACGAGCTGCCGAACTGGGAGACGTTCACGATTCCGCATGGCGTGCGCGCGATCGACATCGTGAAGATGTCCGCGCCGTGGATCGATGCCGACGAAGGCCTGCGCGTCATTGAAGATATGGAGATCGCGGACGTCGCCGATGTGAAGGTGCTGCCGGGTGCGGCTGCGTTGCTGGCGAGTTTGCCGGAGGGCCGTTGGACGATCGTGACCTCCGCGAGCAAGCGGCTGATGGAAGCGCGCGTGAAGGCTGCGGGGTTGCCGCTGCCGCCGCGCTTCATCACTGCGAACGATGTGGTGAAGGGCAAGCCTGATCCGGAGCCGTATCGCAAAGGCGCGGAGCTGTTGGGGTTTGATCCGGCGCAGTGTGTGGTGGTGGAGGATGCGCCAAGCGGCATCAAGGCCGGTCATGGCGCGGGTGCACGAGTGCTGGGTGTGGTGACGTCGCACACAGCCGAGCAGGTCCATGAGGCGCGTGCGGACTGGGTGGTGCAGTCGCTCGCAGATGTGAAGCTGATTGAATGCGTCGGGGCGTTGATGGAGTTCACGGCCGCTACGGTGTAGCTGAGATTGAGTGGAGGCGGGGACGGGGCTCGGCCCCGTCCTTCTGCTTTTGCGGTCGGCCTGCATGGGGCAGAGGTCGAGAACTTCCGAAATCCCGCGTGATCCATGCGGCCTTCAGCCCGCAGTTTTCAGCCTTTAGATTTGAGCTGCGAGTAAAGACTCTACGCGGCGGAGGTCGTCTTCTGTGTCCACGCCGACGGTGTCGTGCGCGGTCTCGGAGACGTACAGCGCAAGGCCGTTTTCGAGGAGGCGTAGTTGCTCGAGGCGCTCGGTGAGCTCGAGCGGCGAGGGCGCGAGCGACGCGAAGGCCTTCAGCGCGGCGGCGCGGTAGGCGTAGAGGCCGAGGTGCTTGAAGTAGGGCACGGAGCCGGTGGCATCGCGGTCGAAGGGGATGGCCGCGCGCGAGAAGTAGAGCGCGCGGCCGTCTCGGGCGGTGACGACCTTGACGGCGTTCGGGTTCGCGATGTTCTCCGGCGTGCAGAGGACTTTGAGCGTGGTGACGTCGACGTGCGACTGCGCGAAGGGTGCGAGCAGCGCGGAGATGTGGTCGGGGCGGAGCAGCGGCTCGTCGCCCTGGACGTTGACGTAGATGTCGGCAGGAAGTTCCTGCGCGATGGCGTGCAGGCGATCTGTGCCGGAGGGCAACTCGGGCGAGGTCATGCGGAAGGGCCAACCGCGAGATTCGCAGAGCGCTGCGACTTCGGGCGAGTCAACTGCGATGACGACATCGGTGAACTCGGGGCAGCGGCGGGCAGCTTGGTAGACCCAATGGAGGAGTGGCTGACCTGCGATTTCGCGCAGAACCTTGCGCGGCAGGCGGGTGGAGGCGAGGCGGGCAGGGATAACGCCGAGAACGGTCACTCGGGCTTCAACTCAATGTTCTTGTTGCGGCGATATTGGTAGACGGCCACAAGAATCGCGACGAGAAGCACGAGGGCAAGCACACCTGCGACGACGTAGAGTGTCGTGAGCCAGGGCTGAAGCTTGCAGACAATACCGTCGGCGGAGTCTTTGCAGGGCTCTGCGAGGGCGATGGCCGAAGCGAGCAGCGTGCGGGTTAGGAAGGCTCGGGCCAAGGCGTCTGCAATGAAGTTGTGAGGGGTTATTGGTGGCGGTGAGTGGAATCGAACCACTGACCTACGGGTTATGAGTCCGTCGCTCTAACCATCTGAGCTACACCGCCGGGGATGCCGCGCTTCCAGCGGTAATCCGCGAACCAGCGACTTAGCTATTCTAAGCGGGATGGGCGTGGGTTGCAAGGTGCGTGGTGGATAACCTTGGCCTCCCTTGATGAGTTGACGAAGATTCCTTCGGGTGAGGACCAAGAAAAGAGTGAGCGCGGGATGCGCGGCTCACCGCGAAGTATCCTTTTCGTGTGCGGTGCGTCTACACTGTGTCGACTGGTAGTTTTCTGGTATTGGAGTGAGTCTGCCGTATATGCCGAAGAGCGCAAAGCTGGGTTTGCTGGCTGTTTCCGTGGTGGTAGTACTGGGCCTGTTTGTGGGTGCGAACTTTCATGGCGTGAGCGCGGCTTCTGACGCGCCGCAGGAAGGTGCCTACCGCCAGATCAACGTGTACAGCGAGGTGCTGCAGCACATCCAGAACGACTATGTGGAAGAGCCGAACATGGGCAAGGTGACGCACGGTGCGTTGCGCGGCCTGCTGGAGTCGCTGGACCCGGACTCGAGCTACCTTTCGCCTGCAGACTACAAGACGTGGAAGGACGCGAAGGCTGGCAAGGCCCAGGTGGGTATTGTGCCTTCGAAGCGCTTTGGCTATGCAACGGTCGTAAGCGTGGTTCCGGGATCGCCTGCGGACAAGGCGAACATCACGGACGGCGACATCATCGAGGCCATCGACGGCAAGGACACACGCGATATCCCGCTGGCGATGATCCAGCTGATGATGGCGGGTGCGCCGGGTTCCGAGCTGAAGCTGGCGGTGTTGCGTCCTCGCTCGGCAAAGCCGGATGCGCTGAAGTTGAACCGCGTGGTGGTGGTTGAGCCGGCGCCGACCGATACCTGGTATGAGAACAATTCGATCCTCTATCTGAAGCCTGAAACGCTCGATAAGGACCATGTTTCATACATCGAGAGCAAGCTGAAGGGCGCGTCAAAGCAGCCGGGCAAGAAGGTCTTGCTCGACCTGCGCGATGTGGCGAGCGGCGAGATGAGCGAGGGTGTTCGTCTGGCGAACTTCTTCCTCGCCTCCGGTACGATTGCGACGCTCGAAGGCCAGAAGTTCGAGAAGCAGACGTTCTCGGCAGAAGGTTCGAAGACGATTAATGCGAAGTCGCCGGTAGTGGTTCTGGTGAACCATGGCACGGCAGGCGCGGCGGAGATCGTCGCTGCAGCGCTGGCGGACAACAAGCGCGCCGATGTAGTGGGTTCGCGCACGTTTGGTCAGGGCACGCAGGCGAAGACGTTTGAGATGCCCGATGGCGGTGCGCTCATTCTGTCGATCGCAAAGTATGTGTCGCCGGACGGCAAGAAGTTCGAGGACGACGGCGTAACACCTGCGACGTTGGTCGAGAACACGACGCCGGATGACGACGATGCGGCAGATGACTCGGCTCCGAAGCCGGCGACACCCGTGAACTCGACGAAGAAGAAGCCGAAGATGGTCGATGACCAGCTGACCAAGGCCCTCGAGATGCTGAAGGCGAAGACGGCGTAAGAGCAGGCTTTAGGGTGTAGGGCTTAGGGTATAGAAGACGGTCGGCGGGGAGAGATTGAACTCTTCCCGCCGCATTTCGTTCGGGGCGGTATCTTCTGGTGTGGGTCTTGAGTTACGGGTCTTAGCCGTGAAGCACCTGTCACGCAACGCTGTCCCCTAAACCCTGGCCTCTGCGTGGTAAGGTGGAGCTTGCCGTGACCGTGACCCGACAGCCAGCGACCAGGCGCCGAGTGCCTGCAGAGACTCCCGTGACGAAGGGTGCTTTGTGGCGGGCGATGCGGTCTTTCCCCTTCAAGGAACCCGAGTTCCGTTCGCGCAAAATCGCCGCGAAGGCCTCGTTCTGGCTGCTGATCGGAGCCTCGGCGGTGTTCGGCATCATGGTCGGCCTGATGTTGACCTACTCGGTCAACCTTCCGCAGATGGCGGACCTCGAGCGCTATCGCCCGAGCACAACGACGGAGCTGCTGGACGTGCATGGGCGCGTCTTTGGTTCGTTTGCGCTGGAGCGCCGCGTGGTGGTGCCGTACTCGGAGTTTCCGCCGGTGCTGCGCGACGCCATCCTGTCGATCGAAGACAAGAACTTCATGAGCAACAGTGGCGTGAACCTGATTCGCGTGGTGGGTGCAGCGTGGAAGGATTTGCACTCCAAGCAGCGGTCGCAGGGAGCGTCGACGTTGACGATGCAGCTGGCGAGAAACCTGTTCCTTTCGAGCGAGAAGACCTACGGGCGCAAGCTGCAGGAGATCTTCCTGACGCTGCAGATCGAGCGCCACTTTACGAAGGCGCAGATCTTCTCGCTTTATGCGAACCAGATTTACCTGGGGCGTGGAACCTACGGGTTTGAGGCCGGCTCCGAATACTACTTTTCAAAGCATGCGCGCGACCTGACGCTGGCCGAAGCGGCCACGCTCGCGGGTTTGCCGAAGGGGCCGGAGGAGTACTCACCGGTGCGGCATCCGGAGCGTGCCTTGCGTCGCCGCAACCTTGTACTGGCGGAGATGTATGAGGACAAGCGCATCACGGCGGCGCAGTATAGCGAGGCGAAGCGTCAGCCGTTGGGGCTGAATCTTGAGCCGCCGCCGTCGGCGTCGGAGGCTCCGTACTTCATCGAGGAAGTGCGTCGTCAGCTTGAGCGCGAGTATGGCGCGGAAGAGGTGCATGGCGCGGGGTTGAAGGTTTACACGACGCTCGACCTCGACGCGCAGCGCGCAGCGAACAAGGCTCTGCTGGACGATCTGGCAGCGTATGAGCGTCGGCGCGGATGGAAGTCGAAGCTGCAGAATGTGTTGACCAGCGGCGCAGACCTCAACAGCTACAAACACCCTGACTGGAACACGCCGATTGCGGTGGGAACATACTTCCACGCGCTGGTGATGGAGGTTGCGCCGACGCGTATGGTGGTGCGTGTGGGGCGAGTGCAGTCCACGATGGAGCCCGCAGACTGGGTGTGGACGCAGAAGTTGAAGGCGACTGAGATCGCGAAGCCGGGCGACATCGTTTACGTGAAGGTGGCGACGGCTGGCGCGACGCCGCGCTTCCTGCTGGAGCAGGACTCGGGCGCGCAGGGCGCATTTATGGCCGTGAACAACGCCAACGGCGAAGTGATGGCGATGATTGGCGGACGCGATTTCGAGGTCAGCCAATTCAACCGCGCAACGCAAGCGCAACGCCAGACGGGATCCTCGTTCAAGCCGTATGACTACACCGCCGCGATGGAAGCGGGGATGAAGCCGACGGACACCGTGCTGGATGCTCCGGCGAGCTTCTACACGCCGAACGGACCGTATACGCCGCACAACTACGAAGCGGACTGGCGCGGTCCGATGTCGTTGACGGAGGCGTTTGCAGAGTCGCGCAATATTCCGGCGTTGCGATTGGCGGACAAGGTTGGCATCAGGAAGGTGATTGAGGTCGCGCGCCGATTCGGCGTGACCTCGCCGCTTCCCAACTTCCTGCCGGTGGCGATCGGTGCGGCCGGCATTACGCTGAGCGAACAGGTGGCTTCATACAGCGTCTTCCCGAACGATGGCATTCGCATTCAGCCGCATTACATTCGCCGCATTGTGCAGGCGGATGGGCTGCCGCTCGAGCAGAAGACGCCCGAGGTGAAGGAAGTGATCACCGTCGATATCGCGCGCAAGATGATGGTGCTGCTGGAGGCGGTGACGAGCCACGGTACGGCCGCGACGGTTTCGCAGATGCACCATGCGTTCGGCGGCAAGACGGGCACGACGAACAGCTTCACGGACGCGTGGTTCCTGGGCTTTTCGCCTTCGGTGACGGCGGGTGTGTGGGTTGGATTCGATAATCCTTCGCAGACGCTGGGCGATAAGGAGACGGGCGCTCGTGCGGCACTGCCAGCCTGGATCGACTTCATGAAGGTCGCGACGGCAAGCGTGCCGAACGAGCAGTTTGCCCGCTACGACGCCCCGAAGAAGCAGCTTGACGTGCAGGTGACGCCGAACGCGACGTCGGCTCCTGCAGCGCCGAAAAAGCCAGCTGAAGCGGATGATGATTCCGACGACAGCGATGACGACACGCCGAAGCCCGCGGCTCCGGCGAAGGTGACGGCCGCGCCTGCGGTCTCGGCATCGGAGAGCGATGACGGGCACCCTACGCCGGTGGTGAAGTGGAATACGATGCCTGCTGCCGCGAAGCCTGCAACCGGTGCGGCGAGGCCGGTGGTGAAGGCTCCCGTGGCCGCCGGGCCGCCGAAGAGTGGGGCGAAGCAGTAGGGTGAAGTACTCGGTCGATCCGCTGTTTGTGAAGCGTACGGCGAAGTTTTCCCCGTGCCGCCTGTATCGCTACACGCTGGACATCGTGTGGGACGAGTCGCTGCCGATGGCCGCGTTCATCGGGCTGAATCCCTCGACTGCGGATGAGTTTCAGGATGATCCCACGGTGCGTCGTTGCCGCGGCTTTGCCGAGCGTGAGGGTTGTGGCGGGATGCGGATGCTGAACATCTTCGGCTATCGTGCGACGGACCCGAAGGTGATGCTGGCGATCGAAGACCCGGTCGGGGTGGGGAATGTATTGCACAAGCTGATTGCGCCGATTGCGGGGCCGCGCATTGCGTGCTGGGGCTCGCATGGGATGCATCTCGGGCGCGGGGCCGCGGTCGCAGCGAAGATTCCGGGACTGATGTGCTTTGGCTGGAACGCGAACGGGATGCCGAAACATCCGCTGTACCTGCGGGCCGATGCGAAGCTGTTGCCGATGCCGTAGATCGCTGGATGGTGCATCCAGTGTGTCAGGGATTCAGAAGGTCAGTTGGTCAGGAAGACATCGGAGTGCCAGGGTCCAGCGGGCCAGATTCCAATAGACGCAGATCCCCTTTCGGGGGGATAAGTATGTTGAGAGCTAAAGCGAAAGCACGTCGCAGAGCGCGAAGAAGCGATTGGCTTTAGCGACGTCGCGGCCGATCTGCTGCTTGAGGAGGTCAGGGCTGTCGAACCTGCGCTCTTCGCGAAGGCGATGGAGAAAGGTGAGCTCCAGCGGCGTTTCTTCCGTCAACGCGATGGGTTCGAAGCCGAAGAGGTAGCTCTCGACGGCGAAGCTGTCCGCGCCGAAGGTGGGGCGGTTGCCCGCGTTGGTGACGCCGCGGAAGAGGCGCGCGTCGGGGCCTTCGCCGATGCGGAGGGTCGTGACGTAGACGCCGTTGGCGGGGAGCAGGTCGGCGTACGGTGCTATGTTGATCGTCGGCACGGCGTACCTGGTGCCGTAGCCGCGACCGCTTGCGGGTGTGGAACGCACGGCGAAGTTGTAACCGAGGAGCGCGCGCGCTTCGGCGAGATGGCCTTCGCGGAGCAGCGTGCGGATGCGGCTGGAGGAGATGGGCGCGCCGCGCAGGATGAGCGGCTGGTAGGCGTGGACGGTGAATCCGAGGTCGTTGCCGAGCTGCGCGAGGGAGTGGATGTCGGCCTCGGCGTCGTGGCCGAAGCGGAAATTCTCGCCTTCGTGGACCTCGAGCGCGCGGAGACCCTCTTGCAGATACTGCTCGGCGAATTGGCGCGCGGTGGTGAGGCGCAGTGTGTCGTCGAAGGGCAGCACAAGCGTGGCGTCGAGGCCGGTGAGCGCGAGGCGGCGAAGTTTTTCAGCGGTAGGCGTGATGAGGCGTGTGCGCGGCTCAGGGCGCAGAATGTGTGACGGGTGCGGATCGAAGGTGACGGCGACGGCGAGCGCGTTGAGCTGCTCGGCGCGGGCGCGGAGGTTCGCGATGACCATCTGGTGGCCGCGGTGGACGCCGTCGAAGTTGCCGATGGTGACGACAGTGCGCTGGGCTTTCCCGTTAGAAGCGGCGAGCGCGGAGCGGAGGTCGTCGAGGGAGTGGAAGATCTTCATGTGATTCGAGTCTTACGTTGCGAGTGACGAGTTGCGGGTTGAACCTAGCCCGCCATGATGTCGAATTCGAGCTTGAGGCCGTCGTGGGCGAGGCGGATGTAGGGCGGAAGTTCGGCGTTGACGGTGTCGTGATCGAGATCGTGGGAGATGTGGGTGAAAAAGGCGCGCTTGGGACGTAGCTCTTCGACGAGGGCGACGGACTTTGCCAGATGCGCGTGCGAAGGATGAGGCTCGCGGCGCAGAGCGTCCAGAATGAGGATGTCGAGGTCTTCAAGCAATGGTTTAGCTTCTGATGGGATGTCGCTCATGTCTGTGAGGTACGCCGCAGAGCCGAAGCGGTACCCGGTGATGGTGTGTCGGCCATGCGTGACCGGCACGCGGAGGAACTCGGCTCCGAAGAGCGGGATGCGCGCGCCGGTGGTGGTGGGGATGCGGTTCATCTCCACGCGGGCGGAGGTAGGGTAGCGATCAATCTTGCGGAAGGTGTACTCGAAGACGCGCTCGATGACCGGGGCGGTGGCGTTGTCAGCGAAGAGCGGCAGGCCGTCAGGCTTGCCGAAACTCAGGGGGCGAAGATCGTCCATGCCGAGGATGTGGTCGGCGTGGCCGTGGGTGTAGAGCACGGCGTCGACGCTGTTGATGCGCTCGCGGACGGCCTGGGTGTGAAAGTCGGGGCCGGAGTCTATGAGGACGGTGTGGTCGTTGAAGCTGATGGCGGCCGAGCAGCGGGTTCGGCGGTTGGGTGAGCCGGGGTTATAGGCGTCCTGACACACCGCGCACGGGCACCCGAGCGTGGGAACGCCCATGCTGGTGCCGGTGCCGAGGAATGTGAGGGTCGCTTGCATGGAAAGGCAGTGAAAAGTGTTAAGTCGTAAGTGGTAAGTCGGTACTCGCGCGCTCGTGGGTAGGTTCGAGTTGTGAGTTGCGGGTGGTGAGTTACGAGCTTTTGCTGACAACTATCAGTATGCGAGCTTTCAAGTGGGAGCTATGAGCTCGAAGCTCTTCGTTACTTGACGAGGCTGGGGCCGCCGGGGGGCGGGGGCATCGTGCCGGGAGCGCCCTGGCGCTGCTGGGCCTGCTGCGAAAGGATTTGCGTCACTTCGAGGAAGCCCATGCGGAGCTCGAAGAGCGCGTTGTCCACGAGCTTCTGCTCGTTGTCGCTAAGGTTACCGGTGGTCTTGCTGGCGAGCACGGTGAGCATGTCGATGGTGGCGCGAGCGCCCATGAGGTCTACGCGCGGCTGCTGCTGGCCCTGCTCGGGCGCGGCGCCGAGTTGCATGAGCGCCTGCATGTACAGCGACTGAATGAGGCGCTCGAAGTTCATCGGTGGCAGGTGGTTTGCACCGGGATCCATGGCGCGGACGGCGGTGTCGAGGCGATCGATCGTGGCCTCGTAGGCGCGCTGCGCCTGCTCGAGCTGGTCCTGTGGGATGGCGGGGTACTCCTGCGGAGCGTCTTCGCTGATCTCGGCCGCTACGGGCGCGGGAGCTTCTTCCATCACCGGCTCGGCAACAGGGCGAGGGAACTCGGTGACGGTGGCGGAAGCCTTGGGCGCTTCGGCTTCGGCGGCAGGAGTCGGCTCGCGGTCGATCTGGGCGTCGGGGCGAAGTTCGCCTTCGGCGGTGAATTTGCGGCGGTCGTTGATGACGAAAGGAGTGTCGGCCATGTCAGGGTCTCGTTTCTTATGAGGCTAGATGTGTTCGATGCTTAGGATCTAGGAATCGCGCTGCCACCTGGGTAGGTGATGGTCTTTTTGAGTTCGAGGAACTCGCGGCGGGCGTAGCCGAGGGCGTAGAGCTTGCCGTCGATTTCGGTGGCGCTGGTGAGCTCGCCTGCGGGCTTCGCTTCTCCGCTGGCAACAACGGCGGTCAGCGGCACAGGGAGTTCGGGCAGTGTGCCTTCGAGCGTGAACTTGGTGAAGAGCTTGTGAACCTGACCACGCGAACGGATGCGCTCGACGATTTCCTGACCGAGGTAGCAGCCTTTGTTGAAGTGCAGCGCGTGCGCCTGATTGGTCTCCTGCGGCAGGTCCTTGGCGGCGTCGGTGTTGCGGATGTCCGTGCCGTAGAGCGGCGTGCCGGTAAGAATGCGGTGGGCCTCGAGAGCTTCTGCGGAGACTTCAGGAGCGTCACCAAGAGCGTTACGCAGAGCGGTGATAACGGCGGTCGGGGCGCGCAACTCGAAGGTGTTGGCTTCTTGAGTTGTCAGTAGCAAGACGGGACCGTGCGCGGTATCAGCGGTCGCGAGCGAGTTTGGATCGACCTGTGGGAGACCGAGCCTGGCGAGCAGCGTGGCGGCTTCGGGGCCGGTGATCAGGAGGGAGGACTCGTCGACGAAGGCCGGGGCGAGTTCGACGTCATCCATGATGATGAAGCGGTCGAGGGTTTGCTGAAGAGTTTCGAGCTGCGAGCGTTGAGTGGCGAGCAAAAACGTCGGCTCGTCGGCATGTTCGCGGTAGATATAGGCGTCGCCGAGGATGCGGCCCTGCGCGTTCAGCAGGAAGTTGTAGTTGCCCTGGCCGGGTTCGAGCGCCTGCGCAGAGTTCGTGACCATGCCGTTGAGCCAGCGCGTGGCATCGGGGCCGGTGATGCGGAGGAAAGCGCGGTCATTCAGCGGCGCGAAGGCGGCGTGGTGGAGCAGGGCGTCGATTTCTGTGTGTGTCGTACTCATCGGGAGGTTAGATTCCGTTCGTCCTCTTGAGGATACAAGAGGGGGTTGCTGTGCTGCTTCCGTCGGTATGGGTACACTCGTCCAAGGAAAGAGTTTGTAGGAGGCGGTTTGTCGAAGCGTCTGGGTGCGTTGGTGTTGGCGTGTGGTTTATATGGCGGTGTGGCTGGGGCTCAGGCGGTGGAAACGCCAAAGACGCCGAACTCTTCAACGCCTGCGAGCGGTGCGCCCAAGGGCGTGGACACTCCGCCGGTGCTGCAGTCCGGGCAGACCTCGATCGCGGTGGATGGCAAGCTGACCGATGCGCAGAAGCGCGATATCGAAGCCAGCAAGGAGCAGATCTTTCAGTTCGTCAGCAAGGACTCCGGGCTGGCGATCCATACGCCGGTAAAGCTCGTCTTCGCCACGCGTGATGGCGTGAACCGCGAGCTGCGCACAAAGTTCGATGAAGACAAGGGCAACAAGCGCATGGAGCGCTCGGAGCTGGTGTTGAAGAAGTTCGGCATGTTGGACCGCGACTTCCAGTTGCGTCCGTTCCTGCTGAGTCTCCTGACCGAGCAGATCGCGGGCTACTACGACAACAAGACCAAGCAGATGACGCTGCTGGATTGGGTTCCTGTGGATGAGCAGAAGCCGGTGCTGGCGCATGAGTTGACGCACGCGCTGCAGGACCAGCGGATGAACCTGCGCAAGTGGCAGGACCCCGAACCCGACGGTCTCGCGAAGAATGTGAAGGAAGACAACGAACACATCGCGACGGACGAAGCGGGCACAGCTCGTGAGGCAGTGCTGGAGG
This sequence comes from Granulicella cerasi, assembly GCF_025685575.1. Taxonomy (NCBI): domain Bacteria; kingdom Pseudomonadati; phylum Acidobacteriota; class Terriglobia; order Terriglobales; family Acidobacteriaceae; genus Granulicella; species Granulicella cerasi. Next base: position 75,615 of record NZ_JAGSYD010000005.1, on the reverse strand, counting down.
GCCAGGCGATGGTGACCTTCGCCGACTACTACCTTGACACCCACGGCTTTCAGGGCAAGACGCTGAAGGATGTTCCGCAGATGGCGACGATGCTCGCAGGCGGAGCGGGCGACTCGTCGGACTCGCCAATCCTGTCGCGCGCTCCGCTGGTACTGCAGCAGGCGATGCTCTTCCCGTATCGCGAAGGCATGTTGTTTGAGGCCTCGGTGGTGTCGCAGAAGGGCGTACAGCGCGGGTTTGCGGGCGTGCTGGATGCACCGCCATCGGCGAGCGCACAGGTCCTTCACCCGGACACTTATCTGGCGAAGGCGCTTGTGCCGGTGCTGCATCTGCCGGACCTGCATCCGACACTGAAGGCCAAGGGCTGGCTGCCGTATGACGTAGGCGTGATGGGCGAACTGGATGTGCGGATGACGGCGGAGCTGTTTGGCGGGCGTCCGCTGGCCGAGGCGCTGGCGCCGAACTGGGCCGGTGGTGTGTACCTCGCTGCACAGCGGAAGGACGCGAGCGAAGCGGACAAGAAGTCCACGAAGTCGATTGGCCTGCTGTACCTTTCGCATTGGAAGAATGAGAGCTCAGCGCAGAGCTTCTTCACGGTGTTCGATCAGGAGTTCCCGCGCCAATATGGCGGGTTGCAGCGTCGGCAGGCGGAGGAGAAGGACGAGAATGAGCGCGTGTACTCGACGCGCGAGGGCGACCTGTTGCTGGTGCGTGCGGGCAGCTCGGTTTGGGTGAGCGAGGGATTTGACCTGCCCACGGCGCGTGCGATGCGCGAGCAGGTGGAAGCAGCAAATCCCGCCGCAGGTGGGCCGATGATGCAGGCGAAGCGAGATGCGCGAGACGAGATGCGAGGGGCGAGCGGCCCGGTGACGGGGCTGGCCTCGTGGATCGGGGAGTTTGGCATGATGAAGGCCGCGCTGAAGTAAGCGCGGCCTTCGGGCTTTAGGCGGGGGTTATGGATGGAGCTTCTGCTTCGGCGTCGTTTCGTCAATCAGCGTGGTTCCCGCACAACGACGGCAGACCGGAGCAATACTTGGGTTGCTGGGTGAGTACTTCGTGCCGTTCCATCGAAGCCGCGCCTCATGGTCGATGACTCGACCGCCTCCGGTTACATCGACTCCCAGATCTGCCATGCCCAGGGATGAGGTGGTGAGCTTGCGAATGGGGATTTGCGTCACCGTGGTGCTGAGAAGTATGCGGAATGCCTCGCCTTCCGACTGCAGCACCATCACGCCGCACCCTCCAGTACCGCAGTTCATCGGCGTGTAGATATACACGATCCATACTGGACTCTTACCATCCAGCGTTGTTTCGACCGCCTGAAAGTAGGAAGACGGGCGTCCCTCCTCGTCTTCGTGAAAACGTTGCTGGAGGAAACGCCCGGAGCGTCTTTGGCGTTGCTGCGTAAGTCGCAGCAGAGCCGAGCATCATTACTAGGACGACCAGGCAACGTTTGATCATAGGTTATGGGTTCTGCTGGAGCGACATGACAGTCAGATTGGCGAGGCCGTGCACCCAGCGGGCGGGTTTCTTGTCGGAGTCGTTGATGAGCTGAATCAGGCCGCCTTCTTCATCGGGGAGACCGGCCTTCATGACCGCGACGATGATTTGTCCCTTGGAAAACGACGGCGCAGCTTCGATGGCAGCATAGACGACGTAGTACTTGTCGGTGCCCGTGGCAACGAGGGCCGAGTGCTTGATAAGTGTCTCGGTCTCGGGCGTGACGGTCATGCCGGCTTTGGCGAGAACGTCGATGAGCAGCGGGCCGGAGTAGCTTTCGTCGGTGTTGCGGTGCGCGTTGTGGACGTGCAGAGTGTGCTGCGGAAGCGCGAGGAGATCTTCGACAGTCAGGTTGGTGACGCGGCCCTGATAGATGACGTTGAGCGAGTGCGAGGCCGGAACAGGCTTGTGCATCGGCATCGGCGCCGCGTCGTCGTGATGCTGCGGCTCCTGCGCGTGGGTGAAGGGAGCAAAGGCGAGCGTGGCGAGCAGGGCGGCGGAGAAGAGCTTCATGCGCATGAGGATATAGACGCGGAAAGCGAGTCAACAAGTTAGCCGGTGAGCAAGCCCGCGACGGGGAAAGTGCTCGGGTGGGTGTGACAAATCAGCAGGGGGAAGCCTTATACTGTTCGCATGTCGATTATTCGCAACGCCGCCGCCATTGCCAAGGGTATGTCCATCACTCTGGGCGAAGCCTTCAAGCCGACCGAGGTAGAAAACTACCCTGACGGCAAGGGGCCGATGCGTGGCGCGCAGTTTCAGGAGCGTTTCCGCGGCAAGCATCAGTTGCAGCGCGACGAGAACGGCCTGGAGAAGTGCGTAGCCTGCTTCCTCTGCGCAGCGGCCTGCCCGTCGAACTGCATCTACATCGAAGCGGCGGACAACACGACCGATCACCGCATCTCGTCGGCTGAGCGCTATGCGAAGGTCTACAACATCGACTACAACCGTTGCATCTTCTGCGGCTATTGCGTTGAGGCTTGCCCGACGGACGCGATTACCCACGGACATGGCTTCGAGTTGGCGAGCCTGAACGCGACCACGATGGTGATGCGCAAGGAAGACCTGCTGGTGCAGATTCCGGTGGGGCTTCCGAAGTCGAATCAGGAGAAGGCGGAAGTTCTCGCGTAAGGCGAGGGTTTAGGGTGTAGGGGATAGGGTTTAGCAAAGACCACACCAGCGGCGAGCCTTCGGGGCTCGCCTTTTGCTTGGAAGGATTTCTGAAATGGCTGGAAAGCACGCGCTGGCGAAGTTGATGGAAGAGCGTATCGCGATCATTGATGGCGCGATGGGCACAACGATCCGCACGTACGGAATGACCGAGAAGGACATTCGCGGTGAGCGTTGGGCGGACGCGGACAAGGACTTGCTCAATAACGGCGATCTGTTCTCGATTACGCAGCCGAAGATGATCTGCGATATTCATCGTCGCTTTCTTGAGGCTGGCGCGGACATCATCGAGACGAATACGTTTGGCGCGACGAGCATCTCGCAGAGCGAGTTCTTTGTGGAAGACCCGCGTGAGCGTGGCGAGCGGAAGGACCCTGCGTTCTACCAGACGGTGCTGGAGAACCCGATGCTGCGCGAGCTTGCGTGGGAGATCAATCAGACGAGCGCGCGGCAGTGTCGCGAGTGGGCGGACCGCGTGGCGAATGACACGGGTGTGCAGCGCTTTGTCGCAGGCGCGATTGGGCCGCTGACGGTGAGCCTGTCGAACTCGCCGGATGCGGATGATCCGGGCTTTCGTGTGGTGACGTTTGATCAAGTGCTGACGGCTTACAAGGAGCAGACGCGCGCGTTGATTGCGGGCGGTGTGGACACGCTATTGGTCGAGACGATCTTCGACTCGCTGAATGCAAAGGCTGCGCTGGTGGCCGTGCGTGAGGTGTTTGACGAGGATGGTGTGGAGTTGCCGGTGCAGATTTCGGCAGCGGTCGGTCGTGGTGGCGAGACGTTGATCTCGGCGCAGACGACGGAGGCTTTCTGGAATGCCGTGGCGCATGTGAAGCCGCTGAGCGTGGGACTGAACTGCTCGCTGGGGCCGGACTTGATGTTCCCGTTTTTGACGGAGCTTTCGGGCAAGGCGAAGACCGCGGCTGTGAGCGCTTATCCGAATGCTGGCTTGCCGAATCCGTTGTCGGAGACGGGGTTTGATCTTGGACCGGAGGATATGGGGCGGTTCCTCGGTGGCTTTGCGAAGGATGGGCTGATTAACATTGCGGGCGGCTGCTGTGGCAATACGCCGGAGCATATTGCCGCGATTGCGCAGGCTGTGCGGGGTGTGGCTCCTCGGAGCTATGAACGAGAGTGGGTGACGGCGTGAGTGTAGTTGAGACAAAGCCATTGCGGTTGAGCGGATCGCAGCCGTTTACGCAGCAGCCAGGCGTGTACCTGATGATCGGCGAGCGCACGAACGTGGCGGGATCGCCGAAGTTTGCGAAGCTGATCAAGGAAGGCAAGTACGAAGACGCGGTGAGCGTGGCTCGTCAGCAGGTGGAGAATGGCGCGAACGTCATCGACATCTGCATGGACGAGGGCATGATCGACGGCGTGGCCGCGATGACGCGCTTTCTGCAGTTGCTGGGCAGCGAGCCTGAGGTGGCCAAGGTGCCCTTCATGGTGGACTCCTCGAAGTGGGAGGTCATCGAAGCCGGCCTGAAGTGCCTGCAGGGCAAGGGAATCGTCAACTCGATCTCGCTGAAGGAAGGCGAGGAGAAGTTTCTGGCCAACGCGCGCACGGTGCTGAAGTATGGCGCCGCCGTGGTTGTCATGGCATTCGATGAACAGGGCCAGGCCGCAACCTATGAGGACAAGATCCGCATCTGCGAACGCGCGTATCGCTTGCTTGTCGATGTGGTCGGCTTTCCGCCGGAAGACATCATCTTCGATCCGAATATCCTGACCGTGGCGACGGGCATGGAGGAGCACAACAACTACGCGGTCGACTTCATTGAGGCGACGCGTTGGATCAAGCAGAACCTGCCGCATGCGAAGGTGTCGGGCGGCGTGTCGAACATCTCGTTCAGCTTCCGCGGCAACAACAAGGTGCGCGAGGCGATGCACTCGGCGTTTCTGTACTACGCGATCGGCGCGGGTATGGACATGGGCATTGTCAACGCCGGCATGCTTGAGGTGTATGAGGAGATCGAGCCGGAGTTGAAGGTGTTGGTTGAGGATGTGTTACTCAATCGACGCGAGGATGCGACGGAGCGACTCGTTGAGTTTGGCGAAGCGTTGAAGGCCGCTGGCGCAGGCACGAGCGCAGCGGAAGAGAAGAAGGTTGAGGAGTGGCGCTCGGGTACGGTTGAAGCGCGCCTAAGCCATGCGCTGGTGAAGGGCATCGACACCTACATCGACGAAGATACGGAAGAGGCTCGCGCGAAGCTCGGGCGTCCGCTGCTGGTGATTGAAGGCCCGTTGATGGCGGGCATGAGTGTGGTCGGCGATCTGTTTGGTGCGGGCAAGATGTTTCTGCCGCAGGTGGTGAAGTCGGCGCGTGTGATGAAGAAGGCTGTGGCGTATCTCACTCCGTTTATGGAGGAGGAGAAGGCCGCGCTGGCTGCTGCAGGTGTTGAGGTGAAGGCGCAGGGCAAGATCGTGCTCGCAACGGTGAAGGGCGATGTGCACGACATCGGCAAGAACATCGTGGGCGTGGTGCTGGCGTGCAACAACTACGAGGTGATCGACATGGGCGTGATGGTGCCTGCGGAGAAGATCCTCGAGCGCGCGAAGGAAGTGAAGGCCGACATCATTGGCCTGAGCGGACTGATTACGCCGTCGCTGGATGAGATGGTGCACGTGGCGCGTGAGATGGAGCGGCAGGGCTTCACCATTCCGCTGCTGATCGGTGGTGCGACGACGAGTCGTGCGCACACGGCGATCAAGATTGCGCCGCACTACTCACAGCCGGTGGTGCATGTGCTTGATGCTTCACGCGCGGTGCCGGTGACGACTTCGCTGCTGAGCGAAGAGAGCGCAGAGGAATTCAAGGCCAGGCACGCGGCGGAGTACGAGGCTGTGCGTCAGCAGCATTCTGCGCCGCAGCAGAAGCTGTTGCCGATTGCAGAGGCGCGCAAGCTGCGTTCGCCGATTGAGTGGCGCGAAGAGGACCTGGCGAAGCCTTCGTTTACGGGCGTGCGCGTGTTGGAAGACTTCTCGCTGACGGAGTTGGCGGAGTACATCGACTGGTCGCCGTTCTTCCACGCATGGGGACTGCGGGGCCTGTATCCGCGCATTCTCGACGATGAGAAGCAGGGTGCGGAAGCGCGCAAGCTACTCGCGGATGGCAGGGCGATGCTCGAGCGCATGGTCAACGAAAAGTGGGTGACGGCGCGCGGCGTGTATGGCTTGTTCGAGGCCAATGCGGTGGGCGATGACGTGGTGCTCGCCGATGGAACGGTGCTGCACTTCCTGCGGCAGCAGACAGCGCGCGAAGGTGAAGTGTGTCGTTCGCTTGCGGACTTCATCGCGCCGAAGGAAACGGGGTTGAAGGACTCGATTGGCATGTTCGCGGTAACGAGCGGCATCGGGTTGAAGGAGATCGTCGAGCGGTTTCGCGCGGAGCATGATGATTACTCGGCGATTATGGCCGAGGCGATTGCGGATCGCCTGGCCGAAGCCTTTGCAGAGCGGCTGCACAAGCAGGTGCGCGACGACTGGGGTTTTGGGTTGACCGAGAACCTCACGCCCGAGGAGTTGATTCGCGAAGGCTATCGCGGCATTCGTCCGGCACCCGGATATCCCGCGTGCCCGGACCACACCGAGAAGGGTACGATCTGGCAGTTGCTTGATGTCGAGGCGCAGACGGGCATCGTGCTGACGGAGAGCTTTGCGATGTGGCCGGGGTCGAGCATTTCGGGCATCTACTTTGCACATCCAGAAGCACGGTATATGGCGCTGGGCAAGATCGATCGCGATCAGACCGAGGACTACGCAGCACGCAAAGGCTGGACGCTGGCTGAGGTGGAGCGTTGGCTTGGGCCGAATCTGGGGTACGAGCCTGGCGCTTAGCCTCTTGTGAATTTCATCGCCTGTGACGCAACTTCGCGGGATCGAACGTGTCTGGGTGAGGTAGATTCGTGCAGACGAAGTTCCTCAGGAGATGCGGCAATGAAGGCTGACAGCAAAGTTTCACGGGGGCGGGTTTCATGGATGCGCGAGCGTTCGCGTGCGGCGTTGTGTGCCGTAATGGTGTCGTCGCTGCTGGTGCCGGAGGCGGTGGCTGCTGACCTTGCTGCGAAGAAGCCACAGGCGTTGAGCCCGCAACAGCGTACGCTTCACGCGTTGAACCGCTTCACGTTTGGTCCGCGTCCCGGCGATGAGCAGGCTGTCGCGTCGCAAGGCCTGGACCGCTGGTTTGAACAGCAGTTACATCCTGAACGCATCGACGACTCGGCGTTTGAAGCGCGTCTGGAGGCGTTTCCTGCGCTGAAGCTTTCGCAAGCGGATCTGCTGGTGAACTTCCCGGCACCGCTGCGGATGAAGTACTACCTTGGCAGCAACACGCCTCTGCCGAAGTTTGATGATCCGGCAGAGAATGCGATCTATGCCGACTACGCGGCGCGCTACACATTCTTTCTGCATCAGCAAGCGAGCAAGGGCAAGATCGCCGATCCGGCTGAAGCCAAAGAGATGGCTGCGAACGATGCGATGATGGCGAGCGCGCCGACGCCAGCACCGAAGGCTCGCAAGTCTGAGTTGGAACGGCTTGCTGAAGAGCCGATGCCGAGTTCGTCGATGACGCTGATGCAAGCGGATGCCGTGGTGGCGTTGCCTTCGCAGGAGCGCTTTGATCGCATCGTGGCGATGGCTCCGGCGGACAACCTGAGGTTCATGCAGATCGAAGCGCGTCAGCCTGCGCGCATCACGGAAGGGTTTACGCCGCGGCAGCGCGAGGTGATTGCGGCCATGATCAATCCAGAGCGCGTGGTTGCTGCGGAGATCTTCGAGGCTCGCGTGTTGCGCGATGTGTACTCGCAGCGGCAGTTGCAGGCCGTGATGACGGACTTCTGGCTCAATCATTTTTCGGTGTATGCAAAGAAGCAGCAGGCGCAGCCTTATCTGTTGAACGACTATGAGCGGCAGGCGATTCTGCCGAACGCGCTGGGTAGCTTCGAGAAGATGCTCGTGGCGACGGCGCAGAGTCCAGCGATGCTGGTGTACCTCGACAACTGGTTGTCGGTGGGACCGGATTCACTGGCCGCGACGCGGGTGCAGCGCGTGAAGGCTCGCTTTCCCAATGCGCAGTTGCCCAAGCGCGCGCCGAGTGGACTGAATGAAAACTATGCGCGCGAGTTGATGGAGTTGCACACCGTGGGTGTGAACGGTGGCTACACGCAGAAGGATGTCATCGAAGTCGCGAAGTGCTTCACCGGATGGACTGTGACGCGGCCGTACGGAGGCAGGAATGAAGGTGAGGCGCCGTACGAGTTCCGCTTCGACCCCGCTCGCCATGAAGGTGGTAGCAAGGTCGTGCTTGGCGTCACGATTCCTGAGGGCGGTATGCAGGAAGGGCTGACGGTGCTGCATATGCTGGCGACCAGTCCGAAGACGGCGCACTTCGTCTCGCAGAAGCTTGCGGTGCGGTTCGTCGCGGACGATCCTTCACCTGCGTTGGTGGACCGCATGGCCGCTACTTTCCTCAAGACGAACGGAGACATCGCTGCGGTGATGTCGACGATGTATCACTCGCCGGAGTTCTGGTCGCCGGGTGTCTATCGCGCGAAGCTGAAGACGCCGATTGAGTTCATGGTATCGGCCCTGCGGGCCTCCGACGCTCAGGTGGAGAATGCGGGCGTGCTCGTGCAGGCGGTTGATCGCCTCGGGATGCCGCTCTATGGAATGCAGACGCCGCAGGGGTATTCGTGGAAGTCGGAGGATTGGGTTTCCTCAGGCGCGTTGGTGAATCGTATGAACTTTGCGCTGGTACTGGCAGGCGACCATGTGCGGGGAACCGCGATGGATTGGCCGAAGGTCGTCGCGATGTCAGGCAAGGGTAAGCAAGCTGATGCGATGTCGCCGACGCCTGCTACGGAAGCGGAGTTAGAGCTGGCGATACTGGGCGGCCCTGCTGCGCCGCATACGCGATCGACCGTACTGGAGCAGTTTGCGAACCCGACCGTAGACCAGGAAGCGCAGAAGAGCTTTGCGGCTGAAACGATGCCCCCGGGGATGCGAATGTCGCCGAACGGCGAGATGGCTTCCGATGAGTTGATGCAACGTGTCGTGGCCAGAAAGCCGGGGAAGAATGCGGACCGCGGGCAGGGTCTGAATCTGCAGGCGGGACCGCCGGCAACACCGCTGGCGACGATGGCGGGGCTGCTGCTGGGGTCACCGGACTTTCAGCGTCGGTAGTGGCATCAATAAGTGTTCATGCGACGTCACAAAACTTGGGCCTAGAAACAACTTTCCCGGCGGCGTAGAGTTCAACTAAGTAAGGCGTGCGCTGCCCATACGGCGCTTCGCGGAGGATCCACCCATGTCGAAACTTCCGTTTACTGATTCGAGCGATTGGGGCTGTGACATGCACGGTCGCGATGCCGATCGTCGCGGCAACGTAACGCGTCGCGGTTTCATGCGAGGCGGTGCACTTGCGCTCGTCGGCACATCGATCATTCCGGCGTTTCTGACGCGTTCGATCTATGCGGAGATGGACAAGGCTGCGGCGTCGAAGAAGAAGCTTGTGGTGATCTTCCAGCGTGGCGCTTGCGATGGCTTGAATACGGTGATCCCGCACGGTGAGAAGAACTACTACGCGATGCGTCCGACGATTGCGGTGAAGCAGCAGGAGCTCATCGATCTGGATGGGTTCTTTGGCTTGCACCCGGCGCTGGCGAACCTGAAGCCGCTGTTTGATCAGAAGCACATGGCGATGGTCCATGCTGCGGGATCGCCTGATCCGACGCGTTCGCACTTCGACGCGCAGGACTACATGGAGTCCGGCACACCGGGGCTGAAGGCCACCAATGATGGCTGGCTGAATCGTGCGCTGACGCAGGCTTCGGAGGCTGGAAAGCCTTCACCGTTCCGCGCGGTGGCGCTGGGTACACAGGTGCCGCGCACACTCGAAGGCAAACTGCCTGCGGTGGCGATCTCCAACGTCGCGGACTTCTCGGTGGCTGGTCGCGGCAAGGACACTTCGCCGATTTCGAACGCGTTCCAGGCGATGTATGACGAGTCCACGGACTCGATGCTGCATGGCACAGGGCAGGAGACGTTCGAGGCGGTGCGCATGTTGAAGTCGGCCGATCCTGCAAAGTACAAGCCTGCAGCTGGGGTGAATTATCCGAACGCTGCGTTCGGTAACTCGATGAAGCAAATCGCGCAGTTGCTGAAGGCGAACCTCGGCGTAGAAGCAGCGTTTGCAGACATCGGTGGATGGGACACGCACCAGAACCAGGGTTCGGCGAACGGACAGCTTGCGAACCGCTTGAAGGAGTTCGGCGACACGATTGCTGCGTTCTGGAAGGATATGGGCGATGATGCGGAGAACATTACGCTCGTGACGATGAGCGAGTTCGGACGCACGGCACGACAGAACGGCACCGGTGGCACGGACCACGGCCATGCCAACGTGATGTTTGTGCTGGGCGGCAACGTGAGCGGCGGCAAGGTGTACGGCAAGTGGCCGGGGCTAGCGAACGAGCAGTTGAACGATGGGCGCGATCTTGCGGTAACGACGGACTTCCGTCGCGTGCTGGGTGAGGCAGCTTACAAATCAATCGGCTCACGTCACCTTGATCTGGTCTTTCCAGGAGCGAAGGTGGATCCTTCACAGTTCCTCAACTTCACCGCATAGTGAACAATCAAAACGAGTCATGAACAAGGCCGCCAGCGATGGCGGCCTTCGTCGTTTGTCGGAGATTTGTAACGTTAGGTCACTACGGAAAGTTTGCACAGGATTCTTGACAACATTTTCTGCGAAGCACCGTCATAGAAGGTGTACGAAAGTCGAGGCTACCTTCTACGGCCTCTTCCTCCCCAATCTGCAACACCCTCCCCATCCTTTACGGAGGGCCCTGTGAACATCCCGGGGCCCTCACGCCTTTTATGGCTGCAGTGTGGCGGGCGCTGTCTTCACCTTGGTGTACATGTCGAGGAAGCGTGTGAGCGTCGAGGTGAACGCGGGACTGTTCATGTCGGGCAATTCCGCGAGCATCTTGGGGGACGCGGCTCGCTTGTAGACCTCGGGGGCTGCTGTCGTCGTCTGCGAGAGCAGTAGCTTAGGCGTGGCGAGCGTGTTCAGCGGATCGGCCAAAGGGAAGCCCTGGTTGAAGAGCAGAGAAAAGGGAACGATGTGGCTGCGCGGATCGGCCTTCGCGCGCGCGGCGAAGTCACCGTCGGCGTTGAAGAGCACGAGCGCGGCGAGGTCGTGATGATCGCCACAGAGCTGCGTGGCGATGGATGCACTGCTGCCGCCGCCGAAGACGATGGTCTGCTCACGCGCAACTTGTCGTGTGTTCAGGAAGGCAAGCGCGGCGGTGGCGTCCTCGCGCATCGTCTGCATCGTGGGGTGGTGGCCCTGGCTCTGTCCTACACCACGGTAGTCGAAGAGAAGGACGTTCAGATGCGCGTCGTGGAAGAGCTTGGCTTGCTGCGTCCAGTCGCCTGCGGAGCCATCACCGGACGGCAGCATGAGCACGGTGGCGCTGGTGTTGTCGGCGGCGATCCACCAGCCGCGCAGCTGCGGCTGGCCGCTGGAGTCGGGTCCGAAGCTAACGTTCTCGGTGAGCAGGCCCGCGTCCGCAGGCGTGTGCTTCTCGCCGTGGAAGGGGTGCAGCACGAGTTGCCACTGGCTCTTCCAGAAAAGACCGCAGATGGAGAGATAGGCGCACACGAAGGCAAGGATCGCGAGCACGCCGAGCGCTTTCAGCAGCCACATGGGATCCACGGTCTGTGGCTCAGGCGTGAGCGCGTAGGGCGAGGTGTTGACGGGAGCTGCGGGGGGCGTTTTCTTCGGAGATTTCGGCATCGGTGGCTTGCGGCGCGGTTCGGCAGCGCCTCCTTCAGCATCTCATGCTAGAACAGCGAGACCGGAGAGAAGGGGCAAGCAGCGATGGCGGAATGGGTGAGATTGTGTGGCGCGGACGAGGCGCCAGAAGAGGGCTGCGTGAAGGAAGCCGAGGCGGCGGGTGTGGCCGTTTGCCTGGCGAAGATTGATGGCGAGCTGCGTGCGCTCGATAACTGGTGTCCGCATCGCCGAGCTCCGCTGGGGCAAGGCTGGCTGGAAGGGGACTCGGTGGTGTGCCCGTGGCATGCGTGGCGATTCGATACGCTGTCGGGCATTGCAGAACCACCGGAGAAGGCCCGCGTGGATGTGTTGCCGGTGCGTGTCGAAGGCGATGACGTACTCATCGATATCGCGTAGATGTCCACAGGAAAATACGATGGCTGGGCAAACTTTCCGCGGCTAAGTCACTCTTACTATTTGGACGCTGGCGCTTACCACGCTCGGCCTCGATCGATTTTGAAATCAGGAGACCTCATGATGAAGCGCGTAATTCTCTCAGCATTGGCAGTTCTGACCCTGGCAGCAGCCATCCCGGCGGAAGCACAGTATCACCACCCGCATCGCCACCGTGTTTGCTACTACCGTCATCACCACCGTGTATGCAGCTGGCGCTAGTCGTCACCTGAACGAACTGTGAAAAGCCTGCGATTTTCGCAGGCTTTTTCTTTTCCTCTCTGCTGGCTGATAAAATCCATTGAATCCACTCCTTCCGCGGATTCTTAGACAGGGAGAGGCAATGCACGCAATTCTAGCCCTAGAAGATGGCCGCGTATTTCGCGGTCGGGCGTTTGGCGCGCCTGTAGAGCGCGTAGGTGAAGTTGTTTTCAATACTTCGCTGACCGGCTATCAGGAAATTTTCACGGATCCGTCCTATGCCGGGCAGATCGTAGTGCTGACCAATCCGCAGATTGGGAACTACGGCACATCACCCTCGGACGCAGAGTCCAGCAAGCCCTACATTGAAGGTCTGGTCGTTCGCGAGTTTTCGCCTCTGAGTTCTAACTGGCGCTCGACGGAAGTGACAGACGAATATCTGGAGCGCAATGGCGTTCCGGTGATCGCAGACATCGACACGCGTGCAGTGGTTCGCCACCTGCGCGCACATGGTGTGATGCGCGGCATTCTTTCTACCAAGACCGAAAACGTCGAGGAGTTGCTCGCCAAGGTGCGCGCGCTGAAGCCGATGACCGGTACGGACCTTGCATCGGTGGTTTCGACGAAAAAGACCTACGAGTGGTCGCAGGCGGAGCCGAAGAACGAGACCGGCGACAAGCTGCTGCCGAAGGCAAACGCAGCAGCCGAAAACGAACTGCACGTCGTCGCGTATGACTTCGGCATCAAGCAGAACATCCTTCGTATGCTGGCGCGTGAGAACTGCCGCGTGACGGTGGTGCCTGCTCGCACGCCTGCCAGCGAGGTGCTTGCGATGAACCCCGACGGCGTCTTCTTCTCGAACGGCCCCGGCGACCCCGAGCCGCTCGAGTACGCGCAGGAGAACATCCGCGAACTTCAGGGTAAGAAGCCGCTCTTCGGCATCTGCCTGGGCCATCAGCTCTTCGGTATCGCGCTCGGCGGGAAGACCTACAAGCTGAAGTTCGGCCACCACGGCGGCAATCATCCGATCAAGAACCTGGAAACGGGGAAGGTCGAGATCACCGCGCAAAACCATAACTTCAACGTCGATCCTGAATCGTTGCCGGCGGATGTTGCGGTGACGCACGTCAACCTGAACGATCAGACGCTCGCTGGTCTGAAGCACAAGACCGATCCGATGTTTAGCGTGCAGTATCACCCAGAGGCCTCGCCCGGACCGCACGATTCTCATTACCTGTTCAAGCAGTTCCGCACGCTGATGGAGGAGTTCAAGAAGTAATGCCACGTAGAAACGACATTGCAAAGATCCTCGTCATCGGTTCGGGCCCTATCGTCATCGGTCAGTCCGCTGAGTTCGATTACTCGGGCACGCAGGCGTGTAAAGCGCTGAAGGCCGAGGGCTACGAAGTAGTGCTGGTGAACTCGAACCCGGCGTCCATCATGACGGACCCGGACGTTGCCGACCGCACGTACATTGAGCCGCTGACGTTTGAGTACCTCGAAGAAATCCTCACGAAGGAAGTGGGCACGCTCGACAAGAGCAAGGGCAGCTTCGCTGTGCTGCCCACCGTCGGTGGACAGACCGCGCTGAACCTCGCAGTCGATCTCGCCGATGCAGGCGTGCTCGACCGCCTTGGTATCGAGCTGATCGGCGCGAAGCTCGACGCGATCAAGAAGGCTGAAGATCGTCTCCTGTTCAAGGACGCGATGAACAAGATCGGCCTTGATATGCCAAAGTCGATGCTCGTGAACAACATTCGCGATGGCCTCGAGTTCGCGCAGAAGATCGGCTTCCCGATTGTGATTCGTCCGAGCTTTACGCTCGGCGGTTCGGGTGGCGGCATCGCATTCAACCGCGAAGAGTTGATGGAAATTCTCTCCCGCGGCCTCGATCTTTCGCCGGTGCATGAGTGCTTGCTCGAAGAGTCCGTGCTCGGTTGGAAAGAATATGAGATGGAGGTCGTGCGCGATCTCAAGGACAACGTCGTCATCATCTGCTCGATCGAAAACTTCGATCCGATGGGCGTACACACGGGTGACTCGATCACCGTGGCGCCTGCGCAGACGCTGAGCGATCGCGAGTACCAGATGATGCGCGATGCCTCCATCGCCGTGATTCGTGAGATCGGCGTTGAGACCGGCGGATCGAATGTGCAGTTCTCGGTGAACCCCGCGAACGGCCGCATGACCGTCATCGAAATGAATCCGCGTGTGTCGCGTTCGTCGGCGCTGGCGTCGAAGGCAACGGGCTTCCCGATTGCAAAGATCGCTGCGCGCCTCGCTGTGGGCTACACGCTCGATGAGCTGCAGAACGACATCACGAAGGCGACCCCCGCTTGCTTCGAGCCGACGATCGACTACGTCGTCACGAAGATTCCGAAGTGGCAGTTCGAGAAGTTCCCTGGAGCGGACGAAACGCTGAGCCCGCAGATGAAGTCTGTCGGTGAAGTGATGGCGATCGGTCGCACCTTCAAGGAATCGTTGATGAAGGCCGTGCGCTCGCTCGAGACAGGCAAGAAGGCTGGAGCGGAGAACATCGATCCGCGCCGCATTCGCCAGCGCCTCGTCACGCCGCACCCGGATCGCCTCTCATACCTTCGCTATGCGTTTGAGAACGGCATGACCGTTCGTGAAGCGCATAATTTCACGCAGATCGATCCGTGGTTCCTGCACAACATGAAGCAGATTGCCGATGAGCTTAAGGAGCTCGAAGGCAAGAACCTCGCGACGTTGGACGAAGATGGCTTGCGTTCGGCGAAGCGTAAGGGGCTGTCTGACGATCGTATCGCGCAGGCGCTTGGCCTCGAAGGCAAGCAGGCGACCGCACAGGTCGCTGCGCTGCGCAACAAGCTTGGTGTGAAGCCGGTCTTCAAGCTGGTGGATACCTGCGCGGCTGAGTTCGAATCCTTCACTCCGTATCTGTACTCCTGCTACGACGAGGAAGACGAAGCAACGCCGACCTCGAAGAAGAAAATCATCATCCTTGGTTCGGGACCAAACCGTATCGGACAGGGCATTGAGTTCGATTACTGCTGCTGCCATGCTGCGTTCGCGTTGCGCGACGACGGCTACGAAACGATCATGGTCAACTGCAATCCTGAGACCGTGTCGACCGATTACGACACCTCGGATCGCCTCTACTTCGAGCCGCTGACGTTTGAAGATGTGCTCGCGGTGTATGAGCATGAGGCTTCGTCGGGTGCGGAGATCGGCATGATCGTGCAGTTCGGTGGACAGACTCCGTTGAACCTCTCGCTGCCGTTGAAGGCCGCAGGTGTGCCGGTCATCGGCACGTCGCCGGAGTCGATCGACCTTGCAGAAGATCGCAAACGCTTCGGCAAGCTGATCACGGACCTCGAAATTCCGCAACCGCCGGGAGCGATGGCGACGTCGCTCGAAGAGGCCTTGGCTGGAGCCGAGCGCGTGGAGTATCCGGTGCTCGTGCGTCCTTCGTATGTGCTCGGTGGCCGCGCCATGGTGATCGCGCATAACGATCAGGACATCGTGCGCTACATGTCGTCGGCGATCGAATACTCGCAGGATCGTCCGGTGCTCATCGACCATTTCCTCGAAGATGCGATTGAAGTGGACGTCGATGCGCTTTGCGATGGCGAAGACGTTTTGATCGCGGGCATCATGCAGCATATCGAGGAAGCTGGTGTGCACTCGGGCGACTCGTCGTGCGTGCTGCCGTCGGTGGACCTCACGCCTGAGGTGCTCGAGACGCTGCGCACGTACACGCGTAAGCTGGCGCTTTCGCTGAACGTGATCGGCCTGGTGAACCTGCAGTTCGCTGTGCAGCGTGGCAAGGTCTTCGTGATCGAAGTGAACCCGCGCGCCTCGCGCACGGTGCCGTACGTGTCGAAGGCGACGGGCATCCAGCTCGCGAAGGTTGCAGCGCGTCTGATGACGGGGCGCAAGCTGAAGGAGCTGCTGCCGGAAGAGTTAAAGGCTGGTGGGCTTTCGACGGGCGAGCACTTCTTCGTGAAGTCGCCGGTCTTCCCGTGGGGCAAGTTCCAGGGCGTCGATCCGGTTCTCGGACCGGAAATGCGCTCGACGGGCGAAGTGATGGGTGTGGCAAAGACCTTTGGCGAAGCCTTCGCCAAGGCTCAGCTTGCTGCAGGCCAGAAGCTGCCGACCAAGGGCACGGTCTTCATCTCGGTGAACGATCACGATAAGGCGAAGATCGCTACCGTCGGCAAGCGCTTCCTCGATCTTGGCTTCAAGATTGTGGCCACGCACGGCAGCGCGGATGTGCTGGAAGAGGCAGGCATCGCCGCAGAGCGTGTCTTTGCTGTGGGCGAAGGTCGTCCGAACGTGGTGGATTTGATCAAGAGCGAGAAGATTCAGCTCGTGATCAATACGCCGCGCGGCCATGACCGTGTCTTCGACGAAGGTGCAGTGCGTCGTGCAGCGGTGGCGGCACGGATCCCGGCGACGACCACGATTGCCGCAGCACTTGCTGCTGCAGAAGGCATCTCTGCATTGCAGAAGGGTGCGCTCCAGGTAGAGAGCTTGCAGGAACTCCACGCATCACGCGTCTAGGGATTCATCAACGCAGCAGGAAGGCCCTCCAAGCGGAGGGCCTTTCTGCTGCGCTGAAATGCCGCTTACTCTTCCTCGGCTTCTTCGTGTGGATCGAGGCCCATGTTCGCGCCGATGGCGTAGCCGAAGAGGGCGAGGGGAACCCACGTGCCGATGAGCAGACCATCACCGCCCATCAGGCCGCTGCCGTGGGTGATGTCGAAGAAAGTGCGATAGAGCTTGTCAATCGCGCCGCAGTGCTCGCAGAGGCCGTTGCCGGTGGGCAAATCAAGCACCCATACGCAGACTGCTGAAAAAATCAGCAATCCGGAGATCCAGACGTAGCGCGCGATTTCGTTCTGCTGCACCTTGGCGATGACGAAGCCGAGGCCGAGCGCGAGCACGAAGGCTGCAAGCGTGCCAATGAGCTTCGGCGTCAGGTCGTCCTGCGCTGCTCGGAAGAAGTAGCCGCCCAACATGATGACGACAACAACGCCGATAGCGAAGAGTGTATGGAGCGTAAACCAGATGGCTTCTGTGCCGAGTTCGCGCAAGCTCTTGCTTTGCGATACTTCGAATTCTTCTTGGGTGACCGCCATGCTTTTGAGTGTAAGGTCAAACAGCTAAAATGCAATTAGCCATGATGTTGATTGACGGAATCCATGTACCGCTGACGATACCCTTTTACCGCGACGGCGCGCTGTATCTGCGCAAGCTGGAGCATAACGTGCGGCGCTATTCGCTGACGCCCGCGGCTGGACTGGTGCTCTTTGTGCCGGGACTCGAAGCGAACACGCTGTCGGACGCAGAGGTGCTGGATTGCCTGCAGTCTGTGCGGGAGTCCGCTGCGCCGGAGAAGGTGTTGATCGCGGGCATCTCGCGTGACTCCGTGGCGCAGGCCCTGACGCAGGCCAGGCAGGCGCATGACGCGATGTTCGATGCGGTGATGCTTTCGGCTCCGCCTTCGTGGGCGCAGATGCAGCGACGCTCGGGCGAGGCTGAGTTGCTGAACTACTTCCGTACGGTGGCCGACAATTCGCCGCTGCCGGTGGTGCTGTGGTCGCAGGGGGACGCTCCGGGATTTGCGTTGAGCGTCGAAGCGATTGCGGCGTTGGCGAAGCATCCGAACATTCTCGCGCTGTACGACGCGAACCTCGATTTGGCGCGGCTTGATGCGATCAAGGATGCGACGAAGGACGTGGTGCACGAAGCGACGGTAACGCATATCTTCCGCCCGGTGACGCGCCGCATGTTGGCTCCGGTTGAGGTGGCGTCTACGAGTGTCATGGTTTCGCTGGATGCGCTGACCGGTGGCGCGGGCACTTCGACCGCGGTTGCCGAGATGCAGACGCCGACGCTGAAGACGCGCACACGCAAGCTGGGCTTCAACGTGATGGCTTGCGGTAAGGCTTCGGAGATGGTGCCGCTATGGGAGCGTGGCGCGAATGGTGCGATGTCGATGCTGGCTGCGCCCGCACCGCAGGCCGTGCATGAGTCCTATGCAGCGTTCACCGATGGCGATCTGCCCCTGGCGGCGTTGAAGGCGGAGCGGCTGACGAAGGCCGATGCTGCTCTGGAAACGGTAGGCGTGGCGGCGGCGAAGTATGCGCAGGATGTGAATGCGTACTTTGGTGGCTTGCCGCGGTTGCCAATTGCGCCGGTGAACAGCGAAGAAAAGGCTGTTGTCGACGACGCGTTCCGGGAGTTGCGGAATTAGGAGTTGAACAACTCGGTGGATGTTCGCCAACAAGAAGCCCCGTCGTGATGACGGGGCTTCTTGTGGTGGTGAGCAGGTTTTAGCGGCCGCGCGCCAGCTTCTGCTTGGCCTGTGCGGCTTCCGGCGAGCTTGGGAAGCGCTGTACGAGCGCCTTCAGTTCGCGGGTAGCTGCGTCGCGCTGACCCATTGCCGTCAGCGCTTCTGCCTTGTGCAGATGAGCGGCCGGGATCTTGGCGTTGTTGGGGTACTGCTCGAGGACCTTGTCGTAGTCCTTGATGGCCGACGACGGCTTGTTGCCGCGCAGGTTCATCTCGCCAAGGTAGAAGTAAGCGTTGCCCGAGAGATTGTCATCCGGGTAGGCCTTGATAAGGTCCTGAAACTCGCCGGCGGCGAGGTTTGTCTTGCCCGACATATAGTCCGAGTACGCGCCGCGATAAAGCTGACCCGAGCTGGGACCGGCCACCGGGGCAGTCTTCACCGCCGGAGCCTTGCTGCCGTTGTCGGCGGGCATCGGGATCGCGCTACCAGCGGCGGGGGAGTTGTCCGCTGCGGGCGGTGGCGTCGCGGGGCCCGCGGGAGTGGCGCTTCCGCCACCGGTGGCACCGGGCATCGACTGCAGGATCGCGTTCGATTGCTGCTGCTGGCTCTGGATGTCGCCGAGGGATTTCTCCATGCGCATCATGCGGGCCTTCAGCTCATCGAGCGAGTCGTTGAGGGACTGGATCTGCCCGGCGAGCTGATCGTTCCTGGCCGCCGAAGCCTCGGTGGTGTTCTGCATCTGCTGCTTCAGGCTGTTCACCGAAGCGGTCATGCGGTTCACGCTGTCTGCCGTCTGCTGCACGAGGTCTTTCAACACACCCATGCGTTCGTCGTTGGACTGCTGCAGCCGTGCGACGGCGTCCTGCAGTTGCTGGATCTGCGTCTGCAGTTGGACCATGTCTTTGTTGACCGCATGGGCGGGCATGGCGGAGCCCGCGACCAGCAGCGCGGTGCCAAGAGTGGCGATGCGCAAGGATGTCTTCATAGTTCCCCTTGAAAAGCTACAACGCTAAAAAGCTACAACGCGAGCCGCTGTGGAAGCAGGCTCGCGTTGAGGTCATACGAAACGGCGAGCCGCGGGTTAGCGGTCGACGGTGAACTGGGCGCGGCGGTTCTGCTGCCAGCAGGACTCGTTGTCCTCGGTGCAGAACTGACGCTCCTTGCCGTAGGAGATGACGCGGATGCGGTTCGGAGCCACGCCTGCCGAAACCAGCGCGGTCTTGGCGGAGTTCGCGCGGTTTTCGCCGAGCGTGATGTTGTACTCAGCCGATCCACGGTCATCGCAGTAGCCGCCGATGAGGATCTTCACGCCAGGATGCTCGGTGAGGTAGTGCGCAGCTGACGAGACGCTGGTCTGGCCTTCGGGCGAAAGCTCGAAGCTGTCGTAGCCGAAGAAGACATCCGGCACAGCCGCGTGGAAGGCTGCGTCCGTGACGTTGGCCATATCGTTAGGATCGCCGCCGGTGGACTGACCTGTGGTGACCGGCGAAACCTCAGGCACGCGCACGGTGACGCGTACGTTGGCTTCGACCGTGCCTCCGTCACCCTTGGCCACGAGATGGAAGTTGGTTGAGTTGGCCGGGCTCACGGTCTGGGTGCCGTTGATCGGCACCTGGCCGATGCCGTCGATCGCAACGCTGGTCGCGTTCGTCGTGCGCCAGTTCAGCACCACGGATTGACCGAGATCGATCGAGAGCGGATCAGCCGTGATCGAAGCCGTCGGCGGCATCACGTAAACCGTCGGAGCGCTGGTGTCCGGTGGTGGGAGCTTCGGCTTCTTGTGGCAACCGGTTGCCATCGCCATCAATGCTGCACTCAGAATCGTGGCTTTCGTAATTACTTGCCAACGCATCATGTTCGTCGTCCTCACGCCATCAGTCTAGTTGAAATCGGTAAAAAAGATCGTTGCTTAGTGGGTACTCCAGTTGGGCATATCTGCGCCCGAACCGGTGAGTGCATGTTTTTCCGTGCCGTCGGCAAGCATCGACATGATGCGCGCGTGCTCGGCCTTGCCATCAGGGGAGTTTGCGTAGGTGATGTGGCGTCCGTCCGGGCTCCACGAAGGGAAGTCGCAGCGACCACCGTCGTGGGTGAGCTGAATCCAGCGCTTGCTGGCGATCTCCATCACGTAGATATCCTGTCCGCCGGGCGCGCCAGGGCCGTACTTGCGGTCCCAGGCGAAGGCCACGAACTGACCGTTCGGGGACCAGCTCGGCGAGGTCGCATAACCTCCGTCGGTGAGACGCTGCACGCCCGAGCCGTCGGAATCCATGATGTAAAGCTGCGGCAGGCCGGTGCGACCGCTGATCCACGCGAGTTGCGCGCCGGTCTTCGGGTTCCAGGTCGGCGACACGTCCGGTCCGCGGAAGCTGGTGATCTTGTGCGCCATCGAGCCTTGCGGATCGCTGACCCAGATTTCCGGGTCACCTGTGCGTGAGCTCGAGAACGCGAGCTGCTGGCCGCTCGGCGACCATGCCGGCGACAGATTCGTGCCTCCCACGGAGGAGAAGTTCACCAGTCGGCCGAGGAGCAGCGAGTACATCTTGATCTGGAAGCCATCGCGACCGAGCGTGGAAAATGCGATGCGCGAGTTGTCCGGCGAGACGCGCGGCGAGAGGCTCACCGTGCCGAGATGCGTGATCGCGTGCTGGTTTGCGCCGTCGTAATCCATCTCCCAGATTTCCTTCGTGCCACCGCCGGAGACCTTCACGTAGTAAATCTTTGTTTCGGCGATGCCGGGGATGCCGCCGCCGAGACGGAAGATGATTTCATCGGCGAGACGATGAGCGATCTGACGCGCCATATCTTCGGTCGCGTTCTCGCGGTACTGCTTGGCGAAGACCTGTGGGTATTGCGAGTTCTTCGCGTCGAAGAGGAAGCCGTTGACGAGGATCTTGCCGCCGGCCACCGTGAAGTTGCCGAAGGTGACCATCGCGGCGCTGGTCGGAGCCGCAGACCACTGCGCGAGATTGATCTCTGCAGGCAGACCAGGTGTCGATTGCGGGTTCATCGACTTTGAAACGAGATCAAAGATTCCCGCGTTCGCGAGGTCGGCGGAAAGCGTGCCGTCGAAGGAGTGCTTCAGCGCGTCGGGCTGGCCCTTGAAGTCTGAGACCGCAAGGCGAATGGTGCCTGCGCCGTTGTCCTGGCGAATCTTGAAGGTGTCCTGCGCGCGAGTCGTCGCGGCGCTGAGAACAAGCGTCATGACTGCCAGAATTCCGGTGAGTTTCTTTCTCGATTCAAACATCGTTGCCATCTTATGGACGAGCGCGGTGGATATTTGTCGCGTTGCGATGTAACTATTTTTCTCGACGATTTTACGGGTGACCATAGACGAAGGTGTCCTCCACGGTAATGGAATCGCGGCCATCTGGCAGCGGTCCGAAGGTGTCGATGCGCTGGAGAGCGCGCTTGGCGGAAAGATCGAGGGACGGCGAACCGCTGGAGGTTTCGACGCGAATGTTGGAGGGCGTTCCGTCACGGTCGATGTCGAAGACCATCGTGACCTGACGGCCGGTGGAAGAGCGGGGATCGGCCTCGCCCTTGTACCAGTTCTCGCCGACCTTGCGGCTGACGATGCCCACGTAATACGCGTAGCGAGCGCCGAAGGTGCGATCGAGGATCGTGGCGGTAGCGGTACCGTTGCCGACAGGCGTCGTTGACGATGCGAGCTGCACAGCCGATTGCGCGTTCGTGGCCTTATTCGTGGGCTGGGGAGGCGTGGGCTGCGGATGCTTCGGCGGAGCAGGCGTCTCTACGGGCGCAACCTTCTTCGGTTGCGGCTTCGGCTCCTTGGCCTTGATCAGCACATCGGTCGGCTTCGGCGGCGGTGCGGTGGCTTCCTTGGGCGGGGGCTTCGGTGCGGGGCTGGTTTCTTCAGGCGCGAGCACCTGGTCCTTCACCGGCGGGGCCTTGGTGGGTAAGGGAATCGCCGAGACCATCGATGCCTGAATGGCGCCAAGCTCGGCTTTGTCCGCACCCCACTCTTCGTGCTTTTTGAAGTGTCCCCAGATGCCCCAGGCGGCGATGCCTCCGAGCAACGCAGCATGAAGCACTACGGCCACGATCATTCCCTGGCGGAAACGGTCGTCACCGGAGTCGTGGCTGAGCTGTTCGTTTACGTGCATCGTGCGGGGAGGCTCGTGGTTTCGCGGACTAACGTTTAGCGTTCAATGGGCTGCGTGACGATAGAGATGTTCGTGATGCCGGCCTGCTTCACCGCATCCATCACCGAGGCGAAAGCACCGAAGGGCACCTTCTGGTCTGCGCGAACGTAGACGGTACGTCGTGCATCGCCCTTGGACTTCAGGATCTCCGGCAGATCGTTCACGTTTAGCGGCTTGTCGTCGAGAAAGACGTTCTGGTCCTTGTCGATGGTGATGACCTGGCGTTCTTCGGTGAGCTGGTTGACGGTGCGCGTCTGCGGCACAGCCACTTCCACGCCCGACTGCAGCACCGGCGCGGTCACCATGAAGATGAGCAGCAGCACGAGCACCACGTCGACGAGCGGAGTGATGTTGATGTCCGCGAGCGCCGTCTGCGTGCGTCCCTTGGCTCCCGTGAAGGCCATAGCTAGTACGGCCTCCGGTCATCGCGCGGATCGAGGGGACGCTGCTCGTTCACCAACGCCTGTGGCGCGGTGAGTGCGGCGTTCTCGATGGCGTTCAGCAGCTCGCGGCCGAAGTCATCCATGCGCGAAGCGAACTCACGCAGTCGTGCGGTGAGCTGGTTGTAACCCATCAGCGCGGGAACCGCGACGACGAGGCCGGCGGCGGTGGTAATCAGCGCCTCGGAGATACCCGGGGCGACCGCGCGCAAAGTAGCTGCGCCCGCTGTGCCGAGTCCGTGGAAGGCGTCGATGATGCCCATGACGGTGCCGAAGAGCCCGACGAAGGGCGCGACCTGCGCGATCGTTGCCAGCCACGTCATGCGTGACTCCATGATCGTCAGCGCTTCGCTGGATGCGGTCTGCGCTGAGCGCTCAAGAGCTGCAGGGTTCGGCGGTGTGCCGCGTCCGCCGCTCTGGCGCTGGTACTCGTCGGTGATCTCGTGGAAGACCGAGACGAGCGGGCTGGGCCGGAACTGGTCCGCGACCGCAGCGATTTCGCTCAGACGTCCGCTCTTGCGGAACGCGCGCACGAAGCGCTTGTTCTGCGTGTCGGCGTCGTTGAACGCGCGCCACTTGGCGATCATCACTGCCCACGAAAACAAGCTCATCACCAGCAGCAACACGAGCACGGTAAGTGCCATGGGGCCGCTGTTGTGCAGCATGTCGAGCAGCGCGCTCGAGTGGGCCTTGGTGACCGGTGGCATTGCTGCCGGGTCGGTCGCCGCATCCTGTAGCCAAAGCATCGCAATGGAAAGCACAGCCGTAGTCATCTCCCTCGCAGTCTATCGTGAGACGCAAAGGAAGCTGAGGAAGGAAGCATCAAGCGTGGTGCATTGGGTAACCGTGTGAAGTACCGCCTTTCCTTCGCCTCGTCTGCTATCCTCTCGGCACGATGCTGCTGGAACTGCGCGCCGAAAACTATGCCGTGATTGACCACGCGGTGGCCGTGTTCGGCCCGGGTCTGAACCTTTTGACCGGTGAAACCGGCGCGGGTAAGTCGATTCTGATCGACGCACTGGCGCTGTTGCTTGGCGGCAAGGCCTCTTCCGACTGGGTGCGCCACGGTGCCGACAAGGCCGTTGTTGGCTGTGTTTTCGAGTCGACGCCCGGGGCAGAAGACATTCTGGAAGCGAATGGCGTAGATCCCGAAGGCGATGAGATTCTTTTGCGCCGCGAGATCGGTTCCAACGGCAAGGGCCGCGTCTTCATCAACAATCAGCCCGCGACGGTCGCGGTGCTACGGCAACTCGCCCCTGAACTTGCGCTGGTTCATGCGCAGTCGGAAACGCTGACGAGTTTTGACGCCGCACAGCAGCGGCAGTTGCTGGACCGCTATGCTTCGATCACGACCGAGGCCTGCGCCGAGGCGTTCGCGCGCTGGCGTGGCTTGCAGGACCAGATTGACGAACTGCGTTCCGCCGAGCAGGACCGCCTGCGACTGCTCGATCTGTGGAGCTTCCAGGCGAAGGAAATCGCAAATGCGGCGATCGTCGACGCGGACGAAGACGCCGGGCTGGAGACCGAAAAGCGTGTGCTCGCGAATGCTGAGCGGCTCTTCACCGGCGCGAACGCCGCTCAGGAGTTGCTCTACGAAGCGGAGACCTCGGCGGAGTCGTTGCTCGGTGCAGCGATTCGCCATGTCGATGATCTCGCGCGCTTCGACCCGCGTTTCACGGCAATTTCGCAGCAACTGAGCGAGGCGAAGGGCTCTGTGGAAGACGCTGCGGCGACTTTGCGCGACTTTGCTGGCGGTGTAACGGCGTCGCCCGAGCGACTGGAGGAGATTGAAGATCGTCTCGCCGCGCTGGACCGCCTGAAGCGCAAATACGGCTCGACCCTGGCTGAGGTGATCGCGTTCCACGATGACGTCGCGCAGAAGCTCTCTGACCTCGAAAATCGTGACGCGCGCCTGGTTGAGTTGGAGAAGGAACTCGGCGTTGCGGCGGATGCTTATCGCAAGCAGGCCGACGCGCTGACCGAAGCGCGTTCGGCGGCGGGGAAGAAACTTGCAAAGCTCGCGGAGAAGCAGATCAACGATCTCGCGATGAGCGTGCGGTTTGGCGTCGAGATTCACTCGAACACCGAGCCTGTAGGGTGGACGGCGAACGGCTGGGACACCGTCTCCTGCCTGATCGCGACGAACGCGGGCGAACCTCTGAAGCCCTTGACCGAAATCGCTTCGGGCGGCGAAATGTCGCGCGTCATGCTCGCGTTGAAGGTGTCGGTGGAAGAAGGCGCATCGTCGGCGCGGAAGAAGAAAACTCCGCTGCCGCGCACGCTGGTCTTTGACGAAATTGATATTGGTATCGGCGGCCGCGCGGCGGAGGCTGTCGGCCAGAAATTGAAGATGTTGGCGGCGGGCCAGCAGGTGCTCTGCATCACGCATCTGCCGCAGATCGCCGCGTTCGCCGATCAGCACTTCCTGATCGAGAAGGAAACGCGCAAGGGCCGTACGCACACGGGCATCCGTAAGATTGAGCGCCCGGAGCGCGTCGAGGAGATTGCGCGCATGCTGTCCGGTGCCGAGCTGACCGAGACTTCGCGCGCCCATGCGGAGCAAATGCTGAACGCTTCGGCGTGATCAAAACAGTCAAAGCAACCGGGAGTAGGGTCTACGGCCTCTGAACGCGCAACGGCCGCATTTTGGTCGATGCCGCGTCAAGGAGATTCGTCCGATGTCCGATAGCCCCAAGAAGTGTGCCCACCCCGCCTGTTCGTGTACCGTAAGCGGCGACTCGAAGTTCTGCTCGCAGAATTGTGAAGATAGTAAGGACGTTACCTCGCTCGGATGCGACTGCCACCACGCAGGCTGCTCTGGCGATAAGCTCTAACTCCACCCGAAAAGTTCAGCAATGTGCGTCTTGTTGCGAGGGAATGGCTCTGCACGTCGCGGGGCCGTTTCTCTTTTCGCTCCATCGCAATTTGCGAGGTGCGGATAGGGTTTGGTTCGTCGTGTTTGCATCAAAAATGGGGAATCGGCGGTATACTTAGGGGGTGAGCCCCGCTATCCTCGAACCGACCGCCAACGCCCCCATCGACAACCAAGCCGACACAAAGCGTGTCCTTCTGCTTAAGCCACGCGGCTTCTGCGCGGGTGTAGTGCGTGCAGTGGACATCGTGAAGATTGCGCTCGAGACCTTCGGCGCGCCGATCTACGTCCGCAAGGAAATCGTGCATAACCGCTACGTGGTGGACGATCTGCGCCAGAAGGGTGCGATCTTCGTCAACGAACTGGACGAAGTGCCGGAAGGCAAGCGCGTGATTTACTCCGCGCACGGCGTTTCGCCAGCGGTGCGTGAGCGTGCCAAAGAACGCGGCCTGAAGGTCGTAGATGCGACCTGCCCGCTCGTCACCAAGGTCCACATCGAGGCCATCAAGTTCGCCAAGCAGGGCTACTCGCTCGTGCTCGTCGGTCATCGCGACCACGAAGAAGTTGAAGGCACGCAGGGCGAGGCACCGGATGTGACTCAGGTCGTTTCGACGCCGGAAGAGGTCGAAGCACTGATCGTTCCCGATCCGAACAAGGTCGCTTATCTGACGCAGACGACGCTCTCGCTCGATGAAGCGGCGACCATGATCGACGCGCTCAAGAAGAAGTTCCCGAACATCGTCGGACCGCACGCGCAGGACATCTGCTATGCGACCGAGAACCGCCAGACTGCAGTGAAGAACGTCGCGCATGGCGCGGATATCGTTCTCGTCGTCGGTTCGCGCAACTCCTCGAACTCGAACCGCCTTGTGGAGGTTTCGCAGAACCTGGGTACGGTCAGCTATCTGATCGACAAGGCTGAGGACATCAAGCCCGAGTGGCTGGATAGCAAGAACACGGTAGCGATCACGGCTGGCGCTTCGGCTCCTGAAGTTCTGGTGCAGGAAGTGGTGGAGTACCTGCAGAACAAGGGTTACAACTCGGTGGAAGAAGTAGAAGTGATGCCTGAGAATGTGCGTTTCGGCCTACCGCCGGAGATCGTACAGGCCATCGCTGCCGCCCCGAAGGTTGACCAGCAGCCGACCGCGTAAGTTTTGAGATTTCCACGATTTGAACCCATGCCCCTGAGCGGGCATGGGTTTTCTCGATAAAAACAGGATTATTGGATGAGCGCGACGCAACCGAAGTTTGGACGCCTGGATCTCGGCCTGGATAAGGTCGAAGACGGCATTCGCCGATCGGCGGAATGGCTGCTGGGACAGCAGCATGAAGATGGTTACTGGTGTGGTGAGTTGGAAGCCGATGCCATGTTGGAAGCTGACTACATCTTCCTCCACGCACTCTTCGGCACGGGCGACGCCGGCAAGCTCGAACGCGTTCGCAATGAGATCCTGCGCCACCAGAACGACGATGGCGGCTGGAGCCTCTACCCCGGCGGCCCTTCGAACGTGAACTACGGTGTGAAGTGCTACCTGGCGCTGAAGCTGATGGGGCACACGGCGGAAGAACCGCTCATGCAGAAGGCACGTGAGTCCACGCTCGCGCTGGGTGGCGTGATCGCCTGCAACACCTTTACGAAGATGTACCTCTGTGCGCTCGGCGCGTATGACTACGACTCGGTGCCGGCAGTACCGCCCGAGATCGTGCTGTTCCCCGACTGGTTTTACTTCAACATCTACGAAGTGAGCGCATGGTCGCGTGCGATCCTCGTGCCGTTGTCGATCATTTACGCGAAGAAGCCGTTCAAGAAGCTGCCGCCGGAACAGGGCATTGACGAGCTTTACGTGGGTGGCCGCGAGAACGCGAACATGCGTCTTCGCTGGGACAAGAGGCACTTCTTCTCGTGGCGTAATTTCTTCCTGCTGACGGACCGCCTGGCGCACTGGGCGGAGCGTGTGCACCTGCGTCCCCTGCGCAAGATGGCGCTGAAGAAGGCGGAGAAGTGGATGCTCGAGCACTTCGAGAAGTCCGATGGCCTCGGTGCCATTTATCCGGCCATGTTGAACGCGATCATCGCGCTGCGCGCACTCGGGTACTCCGAAAGCGATCCGCAGGTGATCCGCGCGCGCGATGAGTTCGAAAAGCTCGGACTGGATTTCCCGCAGGGCGAGCCGAATTATCCGACGCCGACGATGCGCATGCAGCCCTGTCTGTCGCCCGTCTGGGACACCGCACAGATCGTTGGCCCGCTCGTCGAGGCTGGTATCTCCGACAAGGACCCGCGCCTGGTGAAGGCGGTTGACTGGTTGCTGTCGAAGGAGATCCGCTACAAGGGCGACTGGTACCACAATGCAAAGGTCGAAGACCCTAGCTGCTGGTGCTTCTTCCACAACAATGATCATCAGCCCGATTGCGACGATACTGCCGAAGTGCTGATGGCGCTGAAGGCTGTGGAGGGCTCGCGCGGACGCTACCAGAACGAGGCCGCTGAGCGCGCGATCGAGTGGCTCTTCTCCATGCAGTGCAAGAACGGCGGCTGGGCATCGTTCGATAAGGACAATACGAAGAAGGTCTTCGAGTCGATTCCGTTTGCCGACCACAATGCGATGATCGATCCGCCGACGGTGGACATCACCGGTCGCATTCTGGAGATGCTCGCGGGCTACGGCTACACGCGTCGCGACGAGCGCGTGGAGAAGGCGATCCAGTTCATCTTCAAGGAGCAGGAGATCGACGGCACATGGTTTGGTCGCTGGGGTGTGAACTACCTCTACGGCACCTTCCTCGCACTGCGCGGACTGCAGGCGATGGACGTCGATTACCTGGAAACGCCGGTCCAGCAGGCCGTCGAGTGGATCCGCATGGTGCAGAACTCCGATGGCGGATGGGGCGAGACCTGCGGCACGTACGACAATCCGAACCTGCGTGGCGAGGGCGTTTCAACGCCGTCGCAGACCGCATGGGCGCTACTTGGCTTGCTCGCAGGCAACGATACGCGCTCGGACTCGGTCGCAAAAGGCATTCGGTGGTTGATCAACAATCAGCAGGCCGATGGCGGATGGGAAGAGCTTGCGGAGGGCCGCAACGGTGAAAGCCACTACACCGGAACGGGCTTCCCGAAGGTCTTCTACCTCGGCTATCACCTGTACAAGCAGTATTTCCCGCTGCTGGCGTTGACGACGTACAAAAAGGCGATTGAAGCTGCTTCTGCGGAAGCGTAGAACGTAACGAAATTCATTCAGTCGAACGGAGACGAATGCTGGACGTTCATCCCCCGGAGCACGCCGCGCACTCGTGGCGTGACTTCTTTATCCATATCGCCACGATCGTCGTTGGTTTGATTATCGCGGTGGGCATCGAGCAGAGCGTGGAGTGGCTGCACCATCGCCATCAGCGCGCGGAACTGCGCGAAGCGCTGCATGTCGATGCAGAGAAGGCAATCGCAGACTGCGAACGCGTGCATCACTTCGCGGTCGACGAGTCAGCGGCGCTGGGTGCGCGTATCGGACAGGTGCAGGCGGCGATCAAGACGCACCAGCCCCTGGCCGCCGCGGCAGCGCACACCGCACAGGACTGGGATGAGCCCATTGCGCCGGCCTGGAAGGCAGCCCTGAGCAGCCAGCTCGTGCACGTGCTGCCGCAGGACGAGATTCAGGCGTTCTGGGAAGTGGATGCCGAGGTGGACACGCTGCAAAGCCTGCACTGGCCGATGAACAACGCCCGTCAGCGCGTGCTGGAGATTGAGAGCAAGGATGGATTCGTCGGCAACGCCCCGGTGGCGGCGACTCCGGCGCAACTGGACGAGTATTTGGACGCGCTGGTGAAGGCCCGCAGCGAGGTGGAGCGTTTCGATTCATGGGCGGGCGGCCTGCGTGGCGCCGAGGGAGCCATTCTGCGCGGGGAACATGATCTGGACAAAGTACAGGCCGCTGAGCGGCAACCCTGGTAGTTCACCAAGGTACCCCTGCATCGTCGCAATAGCGGTGCACATCTAGTAAACTAGAGAGAGCAACCAAGGAGC
The DNA here is from genome assembly GCF_025685575.1 of Granulicella cerasi. Classification (NCBI taxonomy): domain Bacteria; kingdom Pseudomonadati; phylum Acidobacteriota; class Terriglobia; order Terriglobales; family Acidobacteriaceae; genus Granulicella; species Granulicella cerasi. Next base: position 45,733 of record NZ_JAGSYD010000005.1, on the reverse strand, counting down.
CCGAAACAGCATGGCCGTACCCGTATCGCAAGCGTTCACCGTAATGTCCTACGTCCTGAAGCAGAAGCTGAAGGGCCGCAAGCGTTACCCGCTGGTGCTGATGCTGGAGCCGTTGTTCCGCTGCAACCTTGCCTGCGCGGGTTGCGGCAAAATCCAGTACCCGGCACACATCCTGAAGGCTGAACTGACGCCCGAGCAGTGCTGGGCCGCTGCCGAGGAGTGCGGCACGCCGATGGTTTCCATCCCCGGCGGTGAACCGCTGCTGCATCCGCAGATGCCGGAGATCGTTGCCGGTCTCGTAGCGCGCAAGAAGTACGTGTACATGTGCACGAACGCGCTGCTGCTGAAGGAAAAGCTTCACCTCTTCAAGCCTTCGAAGTACCTGTCGTTTTCGGTGCATCTCGACGGCGAAAAGGAGCACCACGACTTCGGTGTTTGCCGCGAAGGTGGCCACGATATCGCGATGGAAGGCATCCGCGCTGCGGTCGCTGCGGGCTTCCGCGTGACAACGAACACCACGCTTTTTGATGGCGCTGACCCCAACTCGGTCCGTCGCCACTTTGACCAGATCATGGAAGCTGGCGTGGAGAGCATGATGCTCTCGCCTGGCTACACATACGATAAGGCCCCGGATCAGCAGCACTTCCTCGGTAAGGCGAAGTCGCGTCGTATGTTCCGCGCCATCCTGTCGAACCGCAAGAAGAGCTGGGAGTTCAACACGCACCCCCTCTTCTCCGAGTTCCTGATGGGCAAGCAGGACTTCGAGTGCACGCCCTGGGGCATGCCGACGTACTCCATCTTCGGTTGGCAGAAGCCTTGCTACCTGCTGCAGGACGGATATGCCGATACCTTCCAGGAGCTGCTCGATGCCACGGAGTGGGAGAACTATGGCGCGAAGAGCGGCAACCCGCGTTGCGCGAACTGCATGGTGCACTCGGGCCACGAAGCTTCGGCGGTCGATTACAACTTCAGCTCGCTGAAGGGTTTCATCCAGACAGCGAAGCGCTACATGTTTAAGCCGACCTACGACGATGCGGACGCGATGAAGCTGCTCAACGAGTGGCCGAAGACCTCGCATGGCCCGCTGGTGCAGATCGACAACGCTGCTTCGACGAACGTTGTGGTGAAGACGACTGTGCAGGAATCATCGGCTGTTTCGGGCGACTAGTCTCGCTGGATGTAGCAGGATTCATAGAGCGCGAGGCCGCCGGTTTCGCGCTCTTCATTTGAAAGAAAAAGGCAAGGAAGACGATGGCGACCGACCAGCAGGAACACCTTAAGATCGAGCAGCTTCAGCACCAGTCTCAGGATGAGATCGAAGTCATCGCGGGCCGTGAGCGTGAAAACCTCGAAGGCTGGATTCCGGCGCTTGCAAGCGAAGCCGAAGTGCGCGATGCGCTCGAGAAGGCGTTTGACTATCGCGGCGACGTGACGATCACGCGCAAGGATGGCTCGGTGGTGGAAGGCTATCTCTACGACCGCCACTCCGCATCGACGCTCGAGACTTCGGTCGTCCGCATCATTCCCACGCCCGCGAAGGGCGCGACCACGACCGCAACGCAGCGCGTCATGGTTCCGTACTCAGAGATCGCCGCACTGAATTTCAGCGGCCGCGACACCGCTGCTGGCAAGACCTTCGAAGCCTGGGTGAAGAAGTACTGGGAGAAGAAGGCTGCCGGCGAAAAGAACATTCAGATTGAGCCCGAGAAGCTCGACTAGTTCGCGATGAAGCTTTTCATTACAGGCGCTACGGGCTTTGTTGGCTCCCATGTAGCTCAGTTGGCCGCATCTCAGGGCGCGCAATTGCGTCTGCTGGTGCGGCCTACGTCTGTCACGAAGAATCTGCCGAAGGATGCGGAACTCGTCACCGGCGATCTGCGCGATCCTCAGAGCTTCGCGTCTGCGCTGCAAGGTGTGGACGCGGTGCTGCATGTCGCTGCGGATTATCGCTTGTGGGTGCCCGACCCTGCAGATATGTACAAGGCTAACGTCGATGGCACGCGTGAGTTGCTGCGTCTCTCTCGCGAAGCTGGCGTACGCCGCGTGGTTTACACCAGCTCTGTGGCGACGATGGGCTTCAAGACCGATGGCACGATTGTCGATGAGACAACGCCTGTAGGCGAAGCCGATATGATCGGCCACTACAAGCGTTCGAAGTGGCTGGGTGAGCAGGAAGCGTTAGCTGCCGCGCGTGCGGGGCAGAATGTCATGATCCTGAATCCGACGACGCCGATCGGGCCGTTGGATACCAAGCCGACGCCGACCGGCCGCATCCTGGTGGACTTCCTCAATCGCAACTTCCCAGCGTATGTCGAGACGGGTTTGAACCTCGTCGATGTCGAAGAGATTGCACGGGTGCATCTTGCGGCGCTCGAGATCGGTCGTCCGGGCGAGCGATATATTCTTGGTGGCGAAAACCTCACGCTCAAGCAGATTCTCGACAAGCTGGCTACGATCAGCGGGCTGCCCTCGCCGAACACGAAGGTGCCTCATGCCGTAGCGATGGCGTACGCGTTCTTTGAAGAGACCTTCACCGGTAAGCTGCGTGGCAAAGAGCCTCGTGCGACCGTCGAAGCTGTGCGTATGGGCAAGAAGATGATGTTCGCTTCGTCGTCCAGGGCCGAGCATGAGCTTGGTCTGCGCGTGATGCCAGTCGATCATGCCTTGCAGGCGGCCTGTGCGTGGTTTGTGGCGAACGGATACGCGCCTGCGCCCCCGAAGTCTCTCCTCTAGCTACGTCTCTTTGCGCACATTGCGTTCAAAAACATTGCGTACTTTGCGTGAAAGCTTTCGCTTGCGTAAGCGAAGAACTTGGACGCAAAGTACGCAATGTTGGAGACGCAGGTATGCGAAGTTACTCGGGGCGGAAGCCTGCGAGTTTCATTGCCTTGAGGACTTCAGGGTTCTTCATAAAGGTGTTCCAGACGAAGCCTGTGCGCAGGTTCTCCGCCATTACGATGCTGATGCCGAGATCGATGCCGAGCACGTCATCGTCATACCAGTTGGCGTCTGGGTGGAAGGCGTCGCGGAAGCCATAGCGTCCGTAAACCTTGTCACCGTATTTCGCCTTGAGGGACTTCTGCACGCGCATGCAGGCGTCGGGCACAAAGGGAAGCGAACCAGCGCTCGCATACGGCACAACGGAGCCGTCGACCGTGCCGAGCTTTGGCGGACCGCCCCATGCCTGATAGCCGTTTGCGGAGTCTGAAGCCGAAACGCCCCAGTAGTCTTCCGAGTACGGCTTGCCGAGCGAGATGCACCAGGCTTCGTGCGCCTTCGTTGCGATGGCGGAGTTCTCGAAGTAGTTCGCATACTTGTCGCGCTTGTTACGGAAGTCGAACCAAGCGTGGCTGTACTGATGCACGAAGAGCGGGTCGTGCGAGGAGATGTACTTATACTCACCGAACTCCATCACAGGGCGGGTGAAGGCGTCCCAAGCGCTCGGCTCGACAGGATGCGTCGGTGAGCCCATCGCGAGCAGCACCATCATCATGAGCTCGCAATAATGATCCCAGCGGGAATTGATGAATTGGTTGTTGCGATAACCCATCGCGAAGGTGGTGCCGCCGTTTAGCATCCACGGCCACTCGACGCGGTTGTAGATTTCGGTGGCGAGCTTTTGGACTTCGGCGTCCTGCTTGAAATGCTCGCGTGCCGTGAGCACACCGCAGAGCAGCAGCGTGGTGTCGATCGGTGAGATCTCGCTGCCCTGATACGGATAGCCGGTCTCGACGTCGTTGAAGTGCGAGAGGAAGCCGTGCACGGTCTCCATCTTGTGGGCGTGGAAGCGCAGCGTTGTTCGCACGCGCTCGAGCAGTTGCGCATGCGGCATATAGCCGCGCTTGTCGGCGATGCAGAATGCCGTAAGCGCGAAGCCAGTGCAGGCGATGCTCGCCATGGGCCGCGAGTCGATCTTGCCCGTAGTGTTGTCCCAACGAGCGCGATCGAGCACCTGGCCGGTCTTCGGGCTAGCCTGCTCCCAGAAGAAGCGCATCGCCCGACGTTGCATGTCGTCAAGGAATGCATCGTCTTCGCTCGAGAGCGAAGACGATGCGTGAGGAACGATTCCAGCGCCGCAAGCGAGCGAAGGAAGAAGGGGAGCGGCAGCAGCGCCTGCGAGGTAGCGGAGAAGTTCTCGTCTCTGCATGAAGAGTCCTTACTTGGTGAAGACGAGGACAGCGAGTCCTTGTGCGGGAACGGTGACGTCGAGCGTGTCGTGCGTGAGCTTTACGGCTTCAGGCGCGGCCATCGCTCCTGCCTTCTGTAGACGATCGATTTGTGCACGCGTGAGCGAGCCCTGCGGGCGCCCCATAGCGTCGAACTCCTTGAGCGCGTTGCCGTGGTTCCAGTCGACGCGCCAGAGCTGCGCAGTCTTTGATGGAGCATTCTTCACATCGAGATGGAAGACCTTGTCCGGGCCTGCGGGGCCGGTCGGCATCGTGTACGTCGCACCGGTGCCGATGGGCGCAGCATAGTTCCACAAAGCGATCGAAAGCTCATTGTTCGCGGTCGTTGCGAGCGCAGAGTCAGACGCGACCGCAATCCGATTGACGCCAAGCCGATGCAGTGCGCGGAACGCGTTCAGCGATGCCTTCGGAATGTTGTCTGCTGCAACGAGACCAAAACCGCCATAGAACGGTGTACGCACCACGCCTTGCTCTTCGAAGACATCCGAGAACGACCAGTAATCCATGCTGTCGGTGAGGCCATCGCAAAGGCGAATGTTGTTCGCCAGCCACGCGCCGATGTAGGGCGAGTCCGTGACGTTCGGCTCGTTCGCGTACGATGCGTTGTACTCGGAGAAGATCAACGGCATCTTGGGATACGGCGATGCAAGGATCTGCTCGTGCACCATCTTCACCGCGCGATAGACCATCGTGTCGCGGGGTACATTCTCGTTCGTGCCGAGAACATTATCCGCAGTGTCGTTCGCGTAGACGTGCGTGGAGACAAAGTCCGCAGGGACGTTCGCGTCCTTGAGGTGCTGCAGAAATTTGCCGACCCATGCGGCCTGCGCAGTAGCAGGGCCACCGATTTGAATGCGCGGTGAGACCGCCTTCAAGGCGCGTGCTGTATGGTCGTAAAGCTCGAAGTAGGTCGCCTGCTTCGGCTCACCGCCCCAGAAATCGAGGTTCGGTTCGTTCCACGTTTCAAACTTCCAGGTGGCGACTTCGTCGATGCCATAACGTGCGATGACGTGCTGCGCGAAGGCCGTGATGAGCTTGTCCCACTCGGCGTAATCCCTTGGCGGCGAGACGATGGGCTTGTACCAGAAGGGATGCAGCTTGTTCGGATCGGCAGCGAGCTTCTTCGGCATGAAACTTAGCTCGACGAAGGGGCGAACGTTGTTCGCGAGCAGGCCGTCGTAGATCTGATCAAGATACGAGAAGTTGTAGTCGCCCGAGCCGTCAGTGACGACATCGCTGCTCTTCATTTGCGCGAAGGCAACGGTCTTGCGATCCGGGTCATAGATGCCGACTTCGTCGTTGAGAATGCCGTGGAAGCGGACGGACTTGAAGTCAGTGGCTTGCTTTACGGTGCGGAGGTCCTGGCGATAGCTGTCGCGCAGGGCGAGGATCGCGCGTCCGGAGCCGAAGGTCTGCTCCCAGAAGTGGGGGAAGGGCGTGGTCGCAGCTTTCGCATTGATCGTGATGTTTTCGGCCTGCTGCGCGCTACTGAGCGCGGGAGCGGCGAGGGTCAGGCAGACAAGAGTGGCGGCGAGCAGTTTGCGTGGATGCATGGCGGAAGTCCTCAGTGGATCAGATACGGCGTAAAGAAAAGAGCATGTCGGCGATGTTCTGGCCGACATGCTCTTGGTCGTGCATGGTTGTGATCGCTCAGTTAGAAGCTGAAGCGAGCCGTGAAGGAAAGCTGACGTCCGCTCAGCGCCGTGACGTCGGTGCCGAAGTTCGAGAGCGTGATGTTGTTGTTCACATTGCTCGGATTCAGATTGAGCAGGTTAAACACGTTGAGAGCATTGGCGCGGATTTCGAGGTTCGCCTTGTCGCCGAGGAGACGGGTGTTGGGCATGCCGAAAGCCTTTGCAATCGTCATGTCAACGTTGCGGTAGCTCGGTCCAGTCATCTGATTGCGACGTGCGCCTGCAGCAACAGGAAGCGACACATTCGGGGTGACCGCAGCGGTCTGGCTCTGCCAGGTGAGCGCGTTGGTCTGGTCCGGAATGTTGAAGTAAGCGTTGTCGTATGCGTACGGTGTGAGGGCAGTACCGTTGATGGTCTTCGTTGGCGCGTTCGCAGCACCCGCTGTTGCGGCAGCAGCATAGTTGTTGAAGTTCGTGCCGTTGATGAAGGAGTCGTTGCTCTGGCTCTTTCCGGCGCCACCCTTGTAATAGGGGCGAATGGTGGAGTAACCGCAGTTGTTGCAATACAGCGAAGACGGCAGGCTGTAAGTCGGGCTCCAAGGGAATCCGGTGTGCCAGCTATAAATGCCGCTGACCGACCAGCCGCCAGCAATCTTCTCTACCCAACGCTTGTCGCCGTGGAAGAAGACAGGCTGCCAGGTGCCGAACACCTTTGCGCTCTTGTTGATGTTGAAGTCCGACGGGCCATAGGAGCTCGCGGGGCTAACAGGGTAGTAGGGATCCTCGTAATAGGGACCCGAACCATCGGTGTCCATGCTCTTTGCCAGTGCGAACTGAGCGTCGAGCGAGAGGCCGTGGTTCATGTTGCGCTTGGCTTCGAGGAGAAGGGAATTGTTGTTCGCCGAGCCGTCATTCACCCAGTAGTCGCCGCTTGTGACGAGTTGATTGAGCGTGTAGCCGCGAGTGACAGCATAGGAGTTCGGTGTCATGTGGTTGATGAGGTGGCGGGAAACGCTACCTTGATAACCAACCGAAGCCACGATCTGTGCAGGCAGTTGATATTGCGCATCGAGTGAGTAGTGCTCGACGTAGATAGTTGGCAGGTTGCCCTTACCATCACCGAAGGCAATGATGTTCGCGCTGCCTGCTGTCTGAAGACCGTTCGTGTTGAATGTGGTCTTCGCGTGCGGGTTAGCGGGATAACCAGTCAAGCTGGTCGGGCTGCTCGAGGTTGCGTAAAGGATGTTCGCGCCCGTTCCCGGGGTCGAGGGGTTGGTGAACGCGAAGTTGTAGTAGGTCGACGCGCCCGGGTTATAGGACGTGTTCGCCGTGATGGCAATCTCATTCTGGTTAAACGAGAGACCGTATCCGCCGCGAATTACAAGCTTGTTGTTGAACATGGACGGAGCCCAATTGAAGCCAAGCTGGGGTCCGAAGTTCAACTTCTGCGGGTTCCACAGACCGCCGACCTTGGCGATGCGGAGGTTCTGCCAGCCCGTGGTGCCGTCACCGATGCGTACGGCATTCAGATCGTTCTGCTTGTCGGTGAGCGCACCGAAGTAGGAGTAGCGCAGCCCTGCGTGGAGGGTAAGGGTGGGCATCACCTTCCAGTCGTCCTGAAGGAATGCACCCCAAAGGTTCTCACGCTGGTCCTGACGCGAGCCGCCGGGGATACCGGTGAGCGGGTTGAAGTTACCCGATTCGGTGTCCGGTGCGTCGTTGAGGAACGTCCACATGTTGTAGAAGCCGTAGTTCGGAACTGCCGTCGGCTGCTGCAAATAGTGGAGGCTGGTTTCATCGGCACCGAACTTGATCGTGTGTGCGCCGAGAGTCTTGGTCGCAACATCCTTGTACGAGATCGTCCACTGGTTCAGATGGCTCGGAACCGAGGGGCCGAACTGCGACGGGGTCGCACTACCGAAGGCGGCGATGTTGGCAACTGGCAAACCAAGCGGAAGCTGAGGATTGTCCGTGATCTCGTTCCAGCGCCAGCCTGCAACGTTCGCACGTGCTTCGTTCACAAAGGTCGGATTGAAGGTGTGGTTCCAGATCCCTGCCATGGCTTGGTTGATCTGGTTGTGGTTATAGAGCTGGTAGGTACGAGTACCACCACTATATGTCGTGCTGCCCTGGGGAACCCAGTACATCGTGAACGACACATGGTCACGGCTGGTGACGTTTGCATCCACACGGCCTGCGAACTGGCGATAGTAGCTGTTCGTAGGGTTCACGGTGTTGTAGAGTGCGACGTCGGCGATTCCGTCGAGACCGTTACCTACGCCTGGGGCGGAGGGTAGACCAGTCGCAGTGGGATCTTGATTCCCGAGACCATTCGTAAGTGGCGAACCGAGATCGAGACCGCCGGCGACCGTGCGGCAGGTTACGCCTTCGGCCAAGCCAACCTGTGCACTGGTGCAGGAGGGCTGTGATGCGAGTGTTCCCTGTGGGGCGTTGCCCGGGAAGGTCATGTAGGTTCTGGCAATGCTGCCTGCCGGTGCCGCGTTGCGGAATGCTGCGGTTTCATACCATGCTTGCGACTGCGTGTTTACAGACTTTGGGCTGCTCTCGAAAGCGAAGAAGGCGAAAACCTTATCCTTCCAAAGCGGGCCACCGAGCGAGCCACCGTAGTAGTTGTACTGGTTGTTATTGCGGATCGGGGTGATGCTGCCATCATGGGCTGGGTCGATGCGGCGATTGTACGCATTCAGACCGGGGCGGTAGATGCTCAGGAAGGCTGAGCCGTGGAGTTGGTTCGTACCAGACTTGGAGGTCACCAGCGTCTGTGCACCAGCAAAGCGACCGTCTTCGGCGTCGTAATCATTTGTCACGATGCGGATGTTATCGACAGCCTCAGGCGTCGGCGTGATGATGGTCGTACCGCCCCATACTGCCGAGACCGTGCTGATACCGTCGATGGAGACCGCGTTGTTCTGGTAGCCCTGACCGTTGGAATTGACCTGAGCACCGTTCTCTGTGGGACGTTGCCCTGCCGTCGAACCACCGGGGCCTTGGTTGCCGGGTTGCGTGTAAACACCGCCGCCTGCCGACTGTGCACCGGTCGCTACGGCACCGGGAGCCAACTGGCTGAGCGTGAACACATCTCCGTTGAAAGAGGGCATGTGCTGAATTGTGTTTGCCGAGATGGTCGCACCGATGTTCGAGGTCTGCGTGTCGATCACTGGCTCCGAGGAGGCATCAACGTTTACAACCGTGTCCGTTCCGCCGAGGTCAAGCTGCACCAAGAGCGAATTGGCCTGCTCGGGGATGAAGGTGAGGTCGCTGTAGACCTTCTTCTTGAAACCTGCACCAGTGACGGTGAGGACGAAGTGGTCCGCGGGAAGAGCCTGGAACGAGAAGACACCAGATGCATCGCTGTTGATCGTGCGGACCTGGTTGGTCTGAATGTCCTTGAGCGTCAAGGTGACGTTCGGGATGACGGCGCCCGACGGATCGGTCACCGTGCCCTGAATCGAGGTACGGAATTGCGCATGGGCGACGTTCACCGAGCATGCCGAGAGCGCGATGGCTCCCAATGCATACATCGCGGGACGAAGCCGGCGTCCGTAGATTGAGATGTTCTTCATGTACTGCCTCCAGAAAATTGCTACGAGCGTTGCCCTTACCGCCCCGTCAACGAGGTCGTTTAGGCAAACGTTTGAGCCGATCCGCAATATGCGCCTTCGCAGTAACCACTGTCAAGCGACGATTGTTGATTTTTACGGACTCAGGGACCTGTTTGGAACCTTACGCTCTGATGCCTTCATGCGCGATTGGGTTATCCGGCGCAGAACGTGGCAGGATAAAGAGATGTCGCAGGATGGAACGAACTCGACGGGCGGCCGACAGAAGCCCGCCTCGCTGGCAACGATCGCGAAGCATGTAGGGCTTTCTGTTGCGGCAATTTCGCGCGTTTTGAATCAGGCACCTGCTGCGAAGTCGATTCCCAAAGCGACGCAGGATCGCATCTTCGCCGCGGCCGCTGAACTGAACTATCGGCCGAACGCGCTGGCGCGCTCGCTGCGTCACGGACGTTCGCATACCGTCGGCGTGCTGGTTCCGGAGATGAGCGAAGGCTACACGACGCTGGTGCTGTCGGGTTTGGAGCAGGGGTTACTGCAGTCGGGGTACTTCTACATTCTGGTCAGTCATCATCATCGGCCTGAGTTGATCGCGCGTTCGCAGGCATTGCTGATTGAGCGGTCGGTAGACGCGTTGGTGGCGATCGATACGATTCTGGAGTCGCATCTGCCGGTGCCGACGGTGACGATCTCCTGCCCGGACGAGCAGGAAGGCTACACGAATATAGTGCTGAACCATCGCCGCGCGGCGGAGTTGGCGATTGGGCATCTGGTGGGAATGGGGCACCGCAGCATCGCGGTGATCAAGGGCCAGCCCTTCAGCTCGGATACTGCGCCGCGTTGGGACTCGATTGCTGCAGTGGCTGAAGAGCATGGCATTCAGATTGACGAGCGTCTCGTCTCGGAGCTTGAAGGAGATGGGCCCTCGCACGAGCCCGGATATTTTGCAACGCAACGACTGTTAGCCGCGGGCGTCCCGTTCACAGCGTTGTTTGCGTTCAACGATGTCTCGGCGATCGGTGCGATTCGCGCTTTGCGTGAGGCGGGGCTCCGGGTTCCGCAGGATGTTTCCGTGGTGGGCTTCGATGACATTCAGTCGGCAGCGTTCCAGAATCCTGGCTTGACCACCGTGCGGCAACCGCTGAAGACGATGGGCATGCTCGCCGCTGAGACGGTGGTGCGGCAGATTGGCACGCAGACGGATTATGGCCACGCGAAGCAGTTGCAGGTAGACCCCGAACTGGTCGTGCGCGACTCGACTTGCCCGCCGCCGAGGAAGAACTGATGGCTGCGAAGCGTTTTGGCATTGTGGCTGCGTTGCCGCGAGAGTTGGCGTTGCTCGTCGGGAAGCTGAAGCCCGACGCTGTTTCGCTCGAACAGGGCATTGCACGCTATGAACTGCCGAATGCTGTGGTGGTCGCCGCAGGTATGGGCGCGGGCCGGGCGATGTTGGCGGTGGAAGCTTGTGGGGATGTGGAAACGCTGATCTCCGTGGGGCTTGCGGGGGCGTGTTCGCCGAGACTCATGCCCGGAAGCGTGGCCGAGGCGCGCGTGGTGCTGGACACGCAAACGGGCGAGCGGTATGGTGCGGCGTCGACCACGGATATTGTGCTGGCGACGACGCCGGTGATCGCAAGTGTGGCGGAGAAGGCGCGGCTCGCGCTGGCGTACGACGCGGCGATGGTGGACATGGAGGCAGCGGCCGTAGCGCGATTGGCACGAACGCGCGATCTTCCGTTTCGCGCGATCAAGGCGATCTCTGACGCGCATGATTTTGAGCTGGAAGGACTGTCGAAGTTCGCCGGACCGCGCGGCGAGTTTCGCACCGGAGCGTTTGCGCTCTACACGGCGCTGCGTCCGGCGATGTGGCCGAAAGCGATCAAGCTCGGCGGCGACTCGTCGCGTGCGTTGAAGGCTTTGACCGCGAAGCTGCAGCAGGTGATTGCAGAGCCGTAGCGCGGTATCCTAGAGACGATGGCAGACGCAGTGGCTCAGACGATGAAGGCCGCGGTTTATCGCGGCGTGGACGATGTACGAACCGAGGTGGTCCCGGTTCCCGAGATTGGCGCAGGCGAAGTGCTCGTGCGCATCGATTCGTGCGGTATTTGCGGCACGGACCTCAAGAAGATTCACACTGGCTCGCACTCAGCGCCGCGCGTGTTCGGTCACGAGATGGCCGGAACGATCGCCAAGGTGGGCGAGGGCGTGAAGGGCTTCGCTGTCGGCGATCGTGTGATGGCGTTTCACCACATTCCGTGCGGCGAGTGCTTCTACTGCCGCAAGCAGACCTTTGCGCAGTGCGAGAAGTACAAGCTGGTGGGTACCACGGCGGGAGTCGGGGCGGCGTCAGGCGGCGGGTTCGCGGAGTACATCCGCGTGATGGATTGGATCGTCGGCGATGGCGAGAAGACTGCCGGCCTCGTGAAGATTCCCGATGACATTCCGTTCGAGCAGGCGGCGTGGATCGAGCCTGTAAACACCTGCTTCAAGGCGATTCGTCTGCTGAATCTGGAGGCCGACGACACGGTGCTCGTGATCGGCCAGGGAAGCATTGGCATTCTGCTTGCGGCGCTGGCTCGGCAGACCGGTGCGACCGTGCTGACGAGCGATATGTACGCCGAGCGTCATGCCGTGGCGGCGCAGTACGGTCTCGATCATCCGCTGGATGCGCGCGGCGATGTCGTGAAGGCTTGCAAGGAGATCACCGAGGGCCGCGGTGCGGATGTGGCGCTGGTGGCAGTGGGCGCAGATAAGCTCATCGCGCAAGCGATGGAGGCGATCCGCCCGGGCGGTCGTGTGATGCTCTTTGCCTCGACGCAGCATGGCGAAGCGATCTTCGATCCTGCAGCGGTTTGCATGGATGAGAAGACGCTGATGGGTTCCTATTCGGCGTCAGTGGCGATCCAGCAGGACGGCATCGATCTGGTCTTTGAGGGGTATCGCTCGGGCAAGCTCGATCTGACGAAGCTGATCTCGCATCGCTTCACACTCGATCAGGCGGCTGAGGCGATTGATCTGGCGTCGAACCCGCAGCCGGGGTCGATGAAGATCTTCCTGAAACCCTAACGTTCGCGACGAAAAAGCAGGATGCCCGCGATGAAGATCGTGGCTCCTGCGCCCGCCATCAGGAAGATGGCGTGACGATACGCGGCCTGAACCACAGGCGGCGTTGCGCGCGTGGAGTCCAGGCAAAGCGCACAGCCTTGTCCCCAGGATTGGGCTGCGTGCATGAGCAGCACGAAGCCGACAATCCAGAGATACTGCTGCGAAAAGCGTTGAATTGCGCGACTCACTGGCCGAACTCCAGCAGCGCGAAGAGGAAGATCCAGAGCAGTCCCATCGCGTGCCAGTACCAGACCGAGCAATCGACCCAGATCTGTCGCGTGAGCAGCGAGCGCCCCTTCTTCAGGATGACCATCGCGGTGACCAGTGCGCCGATGCCGATGGCAAGGTGAACGGCGTGGGCCACAGTGATCAGGTAGAAGTAGTGGCTTGAGGGGTTGTTGCTCGCGTAAACGTGCTGCATGGCAAGCTGCTGCCAGGCGATGAACTGTCCGGTGAGAAATAGCGCGCCCAAGACGAGCGTCGCGGTGAGCCACAGGCCTGCTCGCTTCGATATGGGCTTACCGAGACCAATCCATTCTTCGAGCGCGTCGTGCTCGCGAAACATGCCTTCGCGTGCGATCTCAGCGGTGACGGAGGAGAGCAGCAGGAAGGCCGTGTTGATCCAGAGCACGGACGGCAGCGTGATCGGCAGCCACTCATTGATGTAGTGGTTGTAAGCGTCGAAGTGGCCGGTGGAGCGCTGCACGAAGAACGCGCTCACGATGGCGACGAAGAACATCGCATCGCCTGCAACGGCAACGAAGAGCCCGACACGGGCGGAGCGCAGGCGCTCGCGCGGTCCGCGGCTGCCTTGCGGACGGGCGTTCCAGTTGTCGCCTTCGCCATTGCCGCCGGTCTTCTTGTCGATGGGCGGACGGCGTCCGTTGCCTCCATCGTGCTCGCGCGGCTCTTCGGCTTCAGGGCGGTGGCGAATCTCCGGCGGTGTCAGGACGGTAGGCATAGCGTCACTCTCAGATTACTCCGCTTGGATGCGGGTTGTGGGCGATTCGCTCCACTGTGGGGTGAAGCTTTCGCCATCGTCGCTGTAATCGCACGGTTCGCGGAAGACGCGCGTCAGGCCATGAGCTTCAGCGTTCCATTCGAGCGTCGTGGCGTTCCACGGATTAGCAGGAGCGGGTTTCCGTTTGGCCAGCGACCAGATCACGTTGATCACGAAGAGCAGTTGCACGGTAGCGAGCATCAGCGCTGACGCAGAGATGTGTCCCTGCATCGGCATGGTGCTGGCAAGCAGCGTGGCTGCGGGGCCGGGCATTCCGTTGAGCTGTGCGTAGTGCCGCGGCTCGCCGGTAAGGCCGGTCAAATGCATCGGCAGAAAGGTCGAGTACGCGAGAAGGATCGACAGCCAGAAATGCCACTTGCCGAGGCGCTCGTGGAGCATGGTGCCGAACATCAGCGGGAACCAGTAGTAGATGGCGCAGAAGAGCCCAAAGGTCGCGGCCATGCCGAGGATGAGGTGGAAGTGCGCGACGACGAACATCGTGTTGTGCAGATACTCGTCGAGGATCGGCTGCGCGAGGACCGGACCGGTCAGCCCGCCTGCGATGAAGAACGAGACGAAGCCGAGTGCGAAGAGCGCGGGCGTGGCGAGTCTCATACGCGATCGCCATGCGGTGGCGAGCCACGAGAAGACCTTGGCGGTCGACGGGATCGCGATGGCAAGCGACGAGATGGAGAAGATTGTTCCGGCGAAGGGGTTGAGCCCGGCGACGAACATGTGGTGTCCCCAGACGATGATGCCCAGCAAGCCGATCAGCAGCGTCGTCACGATCATCATGCGATAGGCAAAGATGCGGCGATGCGCGAAGTTCGCGAGCACCATGGATGTCATCCCCATGCCCGGCAGGATGGCGATGTAGACCTCGGGATGGCCGAAGAACCAGAAGAGATGGAGCCACAACAGTGGCGAACCTGTGCCGCGATGCGCACCCTGCGAGAGAACAGGTGTGCCGTTGATGTAGTCGCTGGCAGGAATGAAGAATGCGGTGTGCAAATGGCGATCGCAGCAGAGCAAAACAATGGCTGCAAGGAGCACCGTGAACGAGATGGTGACGAGCAGTGACGCTGTGAACCAGGCCCACACCGTGAGCGGCATTCGTTGCCACGTCATGCCTTCGCAGCGGCGCTGCACGGTGGTAGTGATGAGGTTTACCGAGCCCATCGTCGTACCGATACCGAAGAGCGCAATGGCAAGCAACCAGAGGTCCATGCCGAGGCCTTGGCCGGGGCCTGCGAGCGGCGTTGTTGAGAGTGGGGGATAGGCCATCCATCCGCCGATGGGAGCGCCGCCTTCCACGAAGAACGCGGCGCAGAGAACGATGAACGCGAGTGTTGTGACGAGTAGCGCCGTGAGGTTCAGGCGCGGGAAGCTCATGCGTATTGCGCCGATTTGCGCGGGCAGGAAGAGGTTGCTGAAGGCTGCGACCGGGGCGACCGTCATCACGAAGAAGAGCATGATGGTGCCGTGCATGGTGACGAGCGCCAGATACTCTTCCGGTTTCACTTCACCGTGCAGGGGAAAGATGAACGTCGGCCATGCAAGATGAATCCGCATCGCCAGCGAAAGCGAGACGCCGACAATGCCCGCGATGAGCGAGAGGAGCAGATAGCCGAAGCCGATGGTGCGATGATGCAGCCAGCTCTTCATCGCTTCACCTCGTGCGCGCGAAGCCATGCAGCGAACTCCTCTGGTGTGACCACGCGCAGGGTAGAAGTCATGCGATAGTGGCCCATGCCGCAGACGTTGGCGCAGAGGATCGCGTAGCTGCCTGGCTTCGTCGCGGTGAAGTGCAGATGTCCACGTTGCCCGGGTGTGGCGTACTGCTTGATGCGAAGCTCCGGCACGCTGAAGCCGTGGATCACGTCTTGTGATTCGAGCGCGAGGTCGACTTCGCGGCCTGCGGGCAGCACGAGCTCCGAAGTTACGATGTCGTCGTTGCTCGTCGGGTCGCTGCGATCAAGGCCCAGCGGATTGCCTTCGCCGGGTGCGATGAACTGCGGCTTGGTCTGGCCGAAGTGAGCGTCCTTACCGGGGTAGCGAAAGTACCACACGAACTGCACGCCGGTGACCTCGACCTGCATCGCATCGGGCGCCGCGCCGACGAAGCGCTGACGTGCCCAAAGCTGTTCGCTATAGATGGCGACCGCAATCAACGCGCAGGCGAAGACGGTCAACGGAGCGTACTCGATGGCGAACTGTCGCCACGGCGTGGCCTTGCGTTTGCGCAGCAGAACGCCGACGAGCAGCATGACATTCGCGACGGCAAACAATACAAGGATGACGTTGAGATTCAGCCGCAGGTAGCGATCAAACGCCGCGTTATTGCCCGCATCGAAGGGCAGCGGCCAGTTTGCGAGTTGCAGCGCTGCCACGGCGATCATGCTGCGATTGTCTCATCCATGCGCGCAGAGTTTAGTGCGCTGCGTCACGGACCATCTCGAGAAAATACTCATGCACGCGACGATCTTCAGAGAGTTCGGGGTGAAAGGTCGCAGCAAGCACGTGGCCCTCGCGCACGAGTGTCGGTGAATCGTCGCGCTTGGCGAGCACTTCGACCTTCTTGCCGATGCGCGCGATGCGTGGCGCGCGGATGTAGACGGTTTCGAGTGGCCCACCGGGGAGCTTCGTGTCTTCCTTCAGGATCACCGAATCGTTCTGGCGACCGTAAGCGTTGCGTTCGACAGCGACGTCGAGCACGCCGAAGGATTTCTGCGTCGGGTTCAGCACTTCCTTGGCGAGCAGAATGCAGCCCGCGCAGGTGCCGAAGACGGGCTTCGAGTGCACGAAGGCGTCGAGCTTGTCGTAGAAGCCTGCGAGCTCTAGATGCCAGAGGAAGGTGGAGCTTTCGCCGCCGGGAAGCACGAGGCCATCGAGCGCATCGAGCTGTTCGGGTTTGCGGATGAGATGCGCGTCGGCACCAAGCTCGGAGAGGCGCTTGGCGTGTACTTCGAATGCGCCCTGGAGAGCCAGCACGCCAATGGTCGGAACCTTCTTCATCTCATCAACCTCAAATGCATAAAGATGCGCGCCTGCTGGGCAAGCGCGCATCGGAAAGCTCGCCCAGGCAATTACCAGCCACGGGTCTGCATGCGGTCCTTCTCTTCGAGCGCTGCGGCTGCGAGGCCCTTCATGTGACCCTTTACCTGCTCGCTCGCGTCCGCGATGATCTTCGGATCGTTGAAGTGCGTGGTGGCGATGACGATCGCGCGCGCGCGGCTGATCGCTTCTTCGCGTTCCTTGCCGCCCGGCGTCAGATCGAGCGGCGTGGCGCCGTCCTTCATGAAGATGCCCGAGCCGACGAAGACTGTCTCTGCGCCGAGCTGCATCATGAGCGCTGCGTCTGCGGGAGTCGCGATGCCGCCCGCGGAGAAGTTTGGTACAGGCAGCTTGCCGTTCTGCGCGACCAGGCGCACGAGTTCGTACGGCGCCTGCAGGTTCTTCGCTGCGTGGTAGAGCTCGTCCTCGCTCAGAGCCGAGAGAGCCTTCATCTCCCGCACGATGGTGCGCATGTGCGTCACCGCATGCACCACGTCGCCCGTACCAGGCTCGCCCTTGGTGCGGATCATCGCTGCGCCCTCTGCGATGCGGCGGAGTGCTTCACCGAGGTTCTTTGCGCCGCAGACGAAGGGCGTCTTGAACTGGTGCTTGTCGATGTGAAACTGTTCGTCGGCGGGCGTGAGCACTTCGCTCTCGTCGATGAAGTCGACGCCGAGCGACTGCAGCACCTGCGCTTCAACGAAGTGGCCGATGCGCGCCTTCGCCATGACGGGAATGTTGACCACGGCCATGATCTCGCGGATGAGCGCAGGGTTTGCCATGCGGGCCACGCCGCCTTCCGCGCGAATCATTGCGGGAACGCGCTCGAGTGCCATGACGGAAACTGCACCGGCTTCTTCGGCGATACGCGCCTGCTCGACGTTCATGACGTCCATGATGACGCCACCCTTGAGCATTTCGGCGAGGCCGGTCTTGAGGCGAAGCGAGGGGCTGGTTCCGTTGTTCTGCGACATGGTGATTACGTTCTCCAAGAGTGTGCGCGGCGTGTGTTCACGCGCTATCGATCAGTTTATCAACTCTGCGGCAAACGCGCGTAGGCCCCGGCGGTGGAGCCGAGGCCTATGCCGTTCGCGGGACTACTCTTTCGGCGCGCCGGGGATGCTGATGTCCAGCGTTGTGACTGGCCCGAGCTTCGAAAGCGGCGGATCGAGCTCGGCGGGGTTGCCGACGACGACGATGGACAGTTTCTCAGGCTGCACGTATTTGTTGGCGACGCGAGAAACATCTTCGGCCGTCACCTTCTCGATGCCCGCACGATAACGCTCGAGGAAGTCGGCGGGGTAGCCGTAGACCGCCAACGTGATCTGTTGCGCGAGGATCTTCTCGGTGTCGTCGAAGCGGAAGATGAAGCTGTTGAGCAGGTCGTCCTTGGCGCGCTTCAGTTCCTCGGGCGAAGGCGTTTCAGTGCGCAGCTCGCCGACGTCCTTGAGGATGGCCTGTGTGGCCGCGACGGTCTGCGCGGAGCGCGTTCCAGCACTGATTGCAAAGAGGCCGGGGTGATCGTAGGCTGCGCCGAAGGAGCCGCCGACTTCATAGGCGAGTCCGAGGCGTGTGCGGACGTCCTGCACGACGCGCGAGCCAAAGCCGCCGGAGAAGATCTCGTTCATGACGCTCAGCGCGTAGTAGTCGGGGTTCGACTCTTCGGTGCCGAGGCCCACGAGGTAGATGTTGGACTGGTTTACATCGTCCTTTGCGGCGAAGTAAATGCCCGGCTTGGCGTCGGAGAACGCTACCTTCGGCGCGGCGAGCTTCTCTCCACGGGGGATGCTCTCGAAAGCCTTGCGCAGCTTGGCTTCGAGGGCCTTTGCGTCGAAGTCGCCGACCATGCCCACGATGATGTTGGAGCCCACGACGGTGCGCTTGTGCCAGGCGTTCAAGTCGTCGAGCATGATGCTGCTCAACGTGGCTAACTGCGTGGTGCGGCCGTAGGGATTGTCCTTGCCGTAGGCGATTTGCAGCGCTTCGCGAACGGCGATGCCGTCGGCTTCATCGTTGCGACGGAGGATGCCGGTCATCGCAGATCGGCGCGCCAGATCGAGCTTCGTCTGCTGGAATTGCGGGTGGCGCAGCAGATCGAGTGCGGAGGCGAAGGTGCTGTCGAAGTCCTGTGTGAAGCAGTTGAGGCTGACGTAGGTCGATGCCTGTCCGCTACCGGTTTCGATCGAGGCGGCCTTCAGTGCCAGTTGGTCATCGAGTTTGTCGCCGGGCGTGGTGGAGGTGCCGGAGGTGCGCCAGCTCTGGCCGTAGAGCGAGACGAGACCGAGTTTGTCCGCAGGCTCATCACGGCTGCCACCGCGAATGCGCATGTACCCGGTGATGAACGGCAGTTCGTGGTCCTCTTCGAGGAAGATCTCGATGCCGTTGGGCAGGGTGAGGTGACGCGGCGGTTCAGGATGGAATGCGTGCAGCGGAGGCGTGACGATCTCTTCCCACGGCGCGCGCTCATGGGGGTAGCCGCCTTCCTGCGCAAGGACGGACGTGGCAGAGGCGATCAACAAGACAGCGGCGAGTGTGCGCTTCATCGGGCACCTCCTTCGACCGCCGGAGCTTGTGGCGCGGTGGGCGCCTTGAACTCGATGCGGGCCACGGTACGGTTGGCCGTGACGAAGGTTTGCTGGGCTACGCGGCGGATGTCGGCCTTGGTTACGTTGTCGATGTCGGCAAGGTCTTGAAACATGGCTTTCCAGTCTCCGAAGCGTGTCTGGTAGTCGGCAAGCTGGCCGGCGAGGCTGGCGTTGTCGCCCAGTGAGCGCAGCAATGCAGCGCGTTCGGACGCTTTGAAGCGCGCGAGTTCGTCGTCCGTCACGTCCTCGGTCTTCATGCGGTCGAGCTCTTTGTGGATCGCGTCAGCGAGTTCCGCGTTGGTATGACCCTGCATGGGCAGAGCGTAGAACGCGAACATGCTGGGATACTTCTGGCCGGGGAAGCCGGTGAAACCTTCAGCCGCGAGCGCGATGCGCTGGTCGCGCACGAGCGAGCGATAGAGGCGCGAGGTGCGACCGTTCGAGAAGATATCGGAGATCGCTTCGTAGACCGCGTCGTCGGGGGAGTGGAAGTCCGGACGATGGTAGCCCTCGATGTAGATCGGCTGCGATGCTTCGTGCAGGACGACGGTGCGCTCGGCGTTCTGGTGAGGCTCGACAGTGGTGAGTGGCGGGGCCAGCGGCCCGGCAGGGATGCGACCAAAGTATTTCTCAAGCAGCGGCAGAGCGGTTTTTGGATCGATGTCGCCGACCAGCGCGACGACGATGTTCGAGGGCGCATAGTACTTGCGGTGAAACTCCATCGCCTCGGTCGCGGTCACCTGCGTGATGTCCGACTCCCAGCCCACACCGGGGCGTCCGTAGGGATGCGCCATGTAAGCGGCGGCGAGAAACTCTTCGACGAGACGACCCTGCGGAGAGGAGTCGATGCGCATACGACGCTCTTCGTTGACGACGTCGCGTTCCTTGTAAAACTCGCGAGCGACCGGCCAGCCGATGCGAGAGCTTTCAAGGTACGCCCAGAGTTCGAGGCGGTTCGACGGCATCGACCAGAAGTAGTCGGTGGAGTCTTCGCTGGTGGAGGCGTTCAGACCTACCGCGCCGTTCGA
The DNA here is from genome assembly GCF_025685575.1 of Granulicella cerasi. NCBI lineage: Bacteria > Pseudomonadati > Acidobacteriota > Terriglobia > Terriglobales > Acidobacteriaceae > Granulicella > Granulicella cerasi. The sequence continues at coordinate 25,562 of NZ_JAGSYD010000005.1, read as the reverse complement.
TTCGGCTAGCTCCGAGAACTGGTTCGGGATGACGAAGCGCTGCGCGGCTTCGATGGCTTCTTCACGGGCCTTCTTCAGGCGCTCCAGCTGATGCTGGTCTGGATGCGAGCGGTGGGCTTCGGTTTCGTAGATGCGGTTGAGCTGCTCGACATTGGCGAGCGCAACCTTCTCCTGCTCGTAGTTCTTCGTGCCGATCTCGGTCGTGCCCTTGAAGGCGATGTGTTCGAACATGTGGGCGAGTCCGCTTTGACCTTGCGGGTCATCGACGGAGCCTACGTTCACCGTGGTGTGGAAGCTGAAGACCGGAGCTTCGTGTCGCTCGGAGATCACGATCGTCAGGCCGTTGGGCAGCACTTTCACGGTGGTGCGACCGGCAAGTGCGTCGGCGAAGGGAGCCGTGGTATTCGCGGGCTTCGGTTGCTGTGCGAGAGCCGGTAGAGCGAGTGTCGCGGTCAGCAGGAGAGTCGGGAGGGAGAGAGATCGTCGCATCATCATGTCGCAGTTAGAGATTAGACGGGTACGGAGGCCTTTCTGTCTCGCGTCGCCGAATAGTCGGCGTGGAGCGGGTTTTTCCACAGAAGAGTTGCCATTGGCAAGGTTGATTCTTGCCTTTCTCGTCACCCGACGCGACACTGGTTACGTCCAAGTTATGAAAAATTTGCTGTCCTTCTGCCGGTTTCTTCGGGTTTCTACCGTAATGGCTGCTGCGCTGTTGCCTCTGGCCGGTGCCGGGCAGAAGTACGCTGCTGCCGCCTCCACAACCGATCTGGGTGTTCTGCCCGCGAGTACGCCGGTGAAAGCGCGCGTCTATCTACGGCCGACGAGCGACCGCGAAGCTTCACTGAAGAGCTATCTTGCCGATCTGCAGACGAGTGGGAACGCGAACTATCACCAATGGTTGACGCCTGCGCAGTTCACTACGCAGTTCGGGGCGACCGACGCGCAGTTGACCTCGCTGCATAGCTACGCGGCGAAGAACAATCTTCAGGTGACGAGCGCGCAAGGTACAGGTGTCGCGCTTTCTGGAAATCGATCGGGCGTCGAAGCGGCGTTTGCGCCTGCGCTGCATCGCGTGGCGTTGAGTGGCCAGGAATACGTGGACGCGACGGTTCAGCCGACGATTCCGACAACGCTTGCCAACGACGTCCTGCTGGTGAGCGGCATGACGACCTTGCCGGAGACGCATCCGTTTGCGCTGGTGGCTGATGGTTCTGCTGTTGCTTCGACGGGACGTGGATCCTTCGAGGACCTTGCTGAGGCGATCAACGCCAACACGGCCAAGGTGCTGGTAATTCATTCGGCGGCGACAGCTTCGGAGTTCACCGACAACGAGCAGGAGACCCTGCGGCTGCTGCTGGAGCAGGCCGCCGCGCAAGGCATCACCGTGCTCGTCGACGCTGGTGGCACGACGGCGGACGTGGGTTTGCCGGGAGTCTTCTCGCAGGGACTTGCTGCGGTGACGACGGCGGGAACTGAACTCGGGGTGCTGAGCGAAGAGCCGCGTCCAACCTGGCAAACGGCGAGCGGCTTGCCCGCGGACGGTTTGCGGCATATTCCAGACTTCACGGTTTCGAGCCTTGAGGCGCTGTCAACGACGCTTGAGAGCATTCTCGCGGAGATGCCCTCTGGCTCGCGTCTCGGCAATATCGCGACGACGATCTATGAACTGGCTCCGGAGAAGGGGTTGTTCACGCAGCCGGACGGAAGCTCTACGATCACGCCCGGCAACTGGGAGCCGACGACGGGGCTCGGTACGCTCGACCTCGCAACGCTGGCGAAGCTCTATCCACGCGGGACGAACTCGACCTACACCTCGGTGACGCTGGATAACTCTGGAGCGACCCACGGCCAGAACATCACTTTCAGCTCGACCGTGAAGGACACCTCCGGCAACGGTGGCGGAGTGGTGCCGTCGGGCACCGTCACCTGGACGATGAGCACGGGCGTCACGCTCGGTCCTGTCACGCTCTCCAATGGAACGGCGAGCATCACGACGAACCAGCTCGCGGCGAACTACGCCTACACCGTGACCGCTGCGTACTCGGGCGACTCCACTTATGCGGGGTCGAGCTCGAATACGTCGTTCTCGGTCGGCCCGGAAGAGCTTTCGATCACCGCGACCCCTGCAGCCTCCTCGCCGCTGGGCGGGAAGATGTCGGTGCTGATCACGGCGACGTCGAAGTCAGGCGTAGGAACGCCGACGGGCACGGCGACGCTCGCGCCGCAGGGCACTACGGACACGAATACTTACTCGACGGCGCTTGCCGGTTCGGGCGCATCGACCAGCGCGACGGTGACGGCGCCAGCGGTAAAGGCAGGCAACATCGTGCTGCTGGCCTCGTGCGTGAGCACCAGTTCGGACTTCTCCTGCTACACGCCCGCACAGGTCAATTACACAGTGACGCAGGCGACACCGACGGTTTCGCTGAGCTCCACGGCGAATGCGTCCGCGGGGACGACGGCGTTCACGGTGACGGTGACCGGACTGGGCGGCACCTATCCTGTGCCGAGCGGCAATGTGACGATTGCTGATGGCTCCAGCAGTCTGGGGGCGGCTACGCTCGCAAGCGGTACGACGACATTGACGGTGACTACGCCATCGAGCAGCACGCACAGCTACGTCGCAACGTATCAAGGCGACTCGAATTATCTGAGCGCAAGCTCGAACGCCCAGACGACCACCGGCTCCACCGCTTCCACGACCGCGCTCGCGATCAATCCGACGCAGCCTGCGAGCGGTTCGACCACGACGCTGACTGCAACGGTGGTTTCCGGGGCTACAGGAACGACCACCACCCCGACGGGCACCGTGACCTTCTATCAGGACGGTGCGGCGCTCTCTCCGACGGGTACGCTGGCGGGCGGGGTCGCAACCTTCACCTCAACGACGCTGAGCAGCACAACGGCGCACACCTATTACGCGGTCTATGGCGGCGACTCCACGTACGCGACGAGTACATCGCCCTCCGTAGCCACCGCTGCGTCCAAGGGAACCGCGACGACGACCACGTTGACGGTTTCGCCGAACCCGCCGGTAGCGGGTAGCCTGACGACGCTGACCGCAGCGATCGGGTACACGGGGACGACCGCACCGACAGGCACGGTGACGTTCTATCTCGATGGTGCGGCGCTTTCGCCCACCGCGACGGTTGCTAATGGCGTCGCGGCTTACACTTCGACAACCCTGAGCAGCACCACCGCGCATAGCTTCTACGCGGTCTACTCCGGGGATTCGAACTTCACGACCAGCACGAGTGCGGCGGTCGCCACGGCTGCGTCGAGCGGAACAGCGACAACCACGAAGCTGACCGTTTCGCCGAATCCTCCGGTGGCTGGCAGCCTGACAACGCTGACCGCTGCGATTGGGTTCTCCGGCACGACCGCACCGACGGGCACCGTGATTTTCTATCAGGATGGAGTCGCCCTGACGCCAACGGCGACGGTGACGAACGGCGCAGCTACGTTCACCTCGACGGCCCTCTCGAGCGCGGCGGCCCACAGCTATACCGCGAAGTACTCCGGCGATACGACGTACGCGACCAGCACCAGCGCGGCCGTGACTACCGCCGCGACAAGCGGAACAGCGACCACGACAACGCTGACAGTGACGCCGAACCCGCCGGTCTCTGGCAGTCTGACGACACTGACGGCGACGATCGCCTACAGCGGCACGACAGCCCCGACAGGAACGGTAACGTTCTACCAGGATGGTGTGGCGTTGACGCCCGCTGCGACGGTGACGAGCGGCACGGCGACCTACACCTCTACGGTGCTTTCCGGCACTTCGACGCACAGCTACTCCGCCGCTTATTCGGGCGACGGGACCTATGCGGCAAGCACGAGTGCGGCGGTCTCGACTGCGGCATCTGGAGCCACGACGACCACGACAACGCTTGCCGTTTCGCCGAATCCTCCGGTTTCGGGCAGTCTCACGACACTCAAGGCGACGGTTGTGTTCTCGGGCACGACGACGCCAACGGGAACGGTGACGTTCTACCAGGACGGTGTGGCGCTGACGCCCGCGGCCACGCTGGTGGTTTCGGGCACCACGGCAACCGGCACCTTCACCACAACCACGCTCAGCAGCACGACCGCGCATACCTACTATGCGGTGTACTCGGGTGACTCTACGTACAGTTCGAGCACGAGCGCGGCGGTGGCGACAGCCGCAGCGAGCGGCACGGTAGCTTCGACGACGACGCTGACCTCAAGCGCGAGTTCCGTCAGCTCTGGTGGGAGCGTCACGCTGACGGCCAAGGTTGCGTCGGGTGCGACGAGTTCGACCACGGTGCCGACGGGCACGGTGACTTTTGTTTCCGCAACGCAGGGAACACTGGGTACGGCGAGCCTCGCAAGCGGAGCCGCAAGCCTGACCGTGACGCTGACGACGGCGGGAACGCAGAACATCACCGCGGTGTACAGCGGCGATGCCACCTACGCGACGAGCACCTCCTCGGCCACGGCGGTGACGGTGTCTTCCACGGCCACCGCAAACTTCGCGCTGTCGGTGAGCCCGCAATCGGTCCCGTATGGATCGAGCGTGACGCTGTCGATCGGACTGACGGCGATTCCCACGAGCGGCACGACGGGGCCGGCGGGCACGGTGACCTTTACGCTGACTCCGAACGCCGGCGGATCGAACATCGTTTACGTGGCGACGCTAAATACGACGAGCACGACGACCGCATCAGCGTCGGTGACCTTCCAGGCTCCGGCGGCGGGCAACTACACGGTCACCGCCACCTGCACGGGCACGAACTTCAGCTGCACGGGACTTTCGTCGTCGGCGGGTCTGCTCGTGACGAAGGTGGTCACGGTGACGAACCTCGGAGCGACTCCCACGACGCCGACGGCGGGCGTGCAGGAAACGCTGACTGCCTACGTCGCCTTCGCGTACGCCACGACGAACGCAACCTGCACGGGCGGCGTGACGTTCTACGTCAACGGATCAGCCGTATCGACCCAGCTGCTGAGTTCCAACCAGGCCAGCTACTCGCTGACTGTGCCGACGACGACTTCCTACAAGATTTACGCGATCTACCTCGGCGACACGAACTGCGCGGGCAGCACCTCTTCGGTGACGACGCTCGCGATTCCACCCGCGACAACGACGACCGCCGTTTCGGCGAACTACAGCACTGCCTTGCAGGGGTCGAATGAAGTGTTCACCGCGCTGGTGACCTCGGTGGCATCGACTTCGAACTCGAACCCCGGTGTGCCTTCCGGTACGGTGACCTTCTACGACACCGCAAGCGGAATCCAGACGGCGATCGGTTCTGCCACGCTTACCGCTGCAGGTACGCAGACGGCTACGGCAAGCATCCAGACGACCGGCCTGGCTGCCGGGCCGCATACGATCACCGCTTCGTTCGCGGGATCGACGTACTTCTCCAGTTCCGATTCATCTTCCGTCTCGGTGACGATCCAGGACTTCACGCTGCAGTTGTCGCCGACGAGCGCTTCGAAGACAAAGGGCCAGACTGTTACGGCGCTGGCGACGATCGCCGCGCAGTATGGCTTCACGGGAAGCGTGGTGATGGGCTGCGTGGTGCCTTCGACCTCTTACACGACCTGCACCTTCAGCCCAACGGTGCTGACCGGCGGCGGTGGCATCACGACCATGACGATCACGACGACCGCTGCCAAGGCGGAGTTACGTCACGGACCGTATGACATCGAGTTTGCGGGCGGCGCAGGCGTGCTTGCGATGCTCGGCTGGCTGGTGGGGCGCCGTCGTAAGCAGTGGAAGGGGACCTCTCTCATGTTCTTTGCGCTGGCTACTGTCCTGCTGACCGGCGCGATGGGCTGCACCACGGTGAACTCCGAAGGAACGACGACCGGCTCCGGCGGCGGAACGTCGTCGACCAGTGGAACACCTTCTGGAACGCTGCAGTTCACGATTACGGGTTCTGGAACCGATGGCCGCACCACAAACCATCACACGGTCTCGTACTCCGTCACGGTGCAGTAGCGTCAAACGAGGGTAGAGCGTTACATTGGAACTCTCTCTCCAGCAAGCAACTTCAGGTGCAGCCAGAAATCGGCGGAGATACTCCTTGGTGTGCGGCCGGCGGTTTGCGGCTGAGAAGTGCGGGAAACGTATGGCGACGCAGGTGATTGGGGCTCCGATGCGGTATTTGGCGATGGCAACAGCGATGCTGGGAGCGGTGCTCCCGGTAGCGGCGCAGACGGTGCCGCAAGCGCGCGTAGGAGCGATCGACAATAGCCAGCGTGTGGCCGTGCAGGCCGCTTCACCGCGTTTGCGTTCGGCGCAGGTGACGGGCGCTGCCGCGAGTGACCGCGTGCTGCCGCACATGACGTTGCGGTTCAGCATGACGGATGCGCAGACCTCAGCGTTGAAGCAACTGCTCGCGAATCAGCAGAACCCGGCATCGGCGCAGTATCACCAGTGGCTTTCGCCAGAGGCGTTTGCTTCTCAGTTTGGTGCGGCTCCGACCGATCTTGCCAAGGCGCAGGCTTGGCTCAAGTCGCAGGGCTTCACCGTAACGAAGTCGGCGCGCGGCGGACAGTTCATTTCCTTCTCGGGCACGGTCTCGCAAGCTGAAGCCGCCTTCGGGACGACGATTTCGCAAGTGAAGACCCGCGGCGTTTCGCATATCGCGAACACCAGCGCAGTCTCGTTGCCGACGGCGTTGGCGGCGGCTGTCTCTTCCGTGGGTGGACTGGACGATTTTGTGGCACAGCCGCGTCGCGCGTTTGGAGCTCCGCAGGACGTGCTGAAGCCGCAGTACACCGCGGCCGGAACACACTATCTTGCTCCCGGCGATCTGTACACGATATACGACGTCTCAGGGCTGATCTCGGCGGGAACGAATGGTTCCGGGGTGACGATTGCTGTCGTTGGCCAGACGGAGATCTACCCCGCAGACATCGCGGCGTTTCGTACAGCGGCGGGGCTCACGGCCAATGCGGCGACGGTGCAGCTTTATGGCGTCGACCCCGGCTACAGCTCGACGAGCGATGTGAACGAGTCTGAGTCGGACATCGAATGGGCGGGCGCGATGGCACCCAGCGCGACGATCCTTTTCGTAACCGCGACCGATGTGTTGAACGGTTCGATCACGGAAGCGATCGACAACAACCTTGCACCGATCATCGCGAACAGCTACGGCACCTGCGAGGCTGATCTTGGCGTTTCGCAGTTGGCATATTACAACCAGCTCTTGCAGCAGGGCGCAGCCGAGGGCATCACGATTGTGTCGCCTGCGGGAGATTCTGGTGCGGCAGATTGTGATGCTGGCGTCACCACGGCCCAGTATGGTTTGGCGGTAGATTTCCCAGGATCTTCGCCCTACGTGACCGCCGTAGGTGGCACGGAGCTGAACGAAGGAAGCGGATCCTACTGGAGTAGCTCCAACGGGTCAGCGGCGGGTTCGCTTGTGAGCTATGTGCCTGAGGTCGTGTGGAACGACACCGCCAACGGTTCGACGCTTTCTGCGGGTGGCGGCGGCACGAGTGCGTACTTCTCGAAGCCTTCGTGGCAGGCGGGAACGATCTTCGGTGTCACCGTGTCGGCCGATGGTACTCGCGATGTTCCGGATCTCTCGCTCGCCGCTTCGGGGAGTCACGATCCGTATGTTTTCTGCAATCAGGGTGCGTGCACGAACGGCTTCCTGAATGCGTCGGGCACGCCGACCGTCACCGGAGGAACGAGCATCGCTTCGCCGGTCTTCGCGGGCATGATGGCGCTGGTGGTGCAGAAGCAGGGACGCGTGGGCGTAGCGAACAACCAGCTCTACGCGCTCGCCGCGAGCAGCTACGCTTCGGGCGTGTTCCACGACATCACCTCCGGGACGAATGCGGTGCCTTGCACAACGGGCACAACCAATTGCGCAAGCGGTGGCACGATCGGCTACACCGCAGCCACGGGCTACGATCTCGCGTCGGGCATTGGTTCTGTCGATGCCGGCAATCTGGTGAATGACTGGTCTCTGGTGACCCCGACGGCAACGGCGACGGCAGGCACGGCGAGCTCGCGCGTAGACGTGGCCGGTTCGGCAAGCACTGTGGCCGCCGGAACGAGCATCACGCTCACGGCGACGGTGAGCAGCGTATTTTCCAGCACGACAGCAACACCCACCGGAACGATGCAATTCGTCGTAGACGGGGCGGTCGTGGGAACGGGTTCGCTCTCCAATGGGATCGCCACGTATACGTTAGCGACTGCGGGATTCACCTCAGGTACGCATCTCGTACAGGCCTCCTACGGCGGTGACGCTACTTACGCGGGTTCGGTGGGCGCTTTCAGCATTACGGTGACAGCTGCGAGCACCAGCGGATTCAGCCTTACGCCGACAAAGAGCACCATCAATGTAAGCTCGGGTGCAACGTCGCAGGGCGTTGTCCTCACCGTGACGCCGGCGAATGGCTTTACGGGCACGGTCAACTTCACGCTGAGCTCAAGCAGCACCTTCGCGGGGCAACTGGTGCTGAGCAGCACTTCGGTGAACATTACCGGCACCGCACCGGTATCGACGACCCTGACTGTGCTGGCTTACACGGGCGGCCTGGCGCAGAGTAAGCTCGCCTCGTTCAGCACGCTCTACGGTATGGGCGCGTTGACGCTGTTGCTCCTGCCGTTCGCGATGCGCGGACGCGGTCGTGTCCGTTGGGTCTCTTGCGCTATGCTCGCTGCGTGCTTTGCGGCGAGCATGACGGGCTGCACGTCAGGCGCGACGACCCCGACCTCCATCGCTTCGAAGACGACGCCCACGCCCACAGGGACGTACTCCATCACCGTTTCGGCGACTGGCACCGTGAATGGAACTTCGGTGACGCGCAACTCGACGGTGAGCGTCGTAGTGCAGTAGGCAAATCTACGATTCGATGTTTGGCTGAGCCGTGCGCTTCTTCGGAGTGCGCGGCTTCGTCGTCTTCGCGGCAGTTTGCGGAGTGGGAGTCGGCACTTGACCCGAAGCGTCTCGCGAGCGCTCCATCAACCATTCCTGCGAGTTCAACGACGTCTTCACCCGCAACGGACGGATGTAGGTTCCGTCCGCTTGCATGAGGCGCGCCTTCGCGGTGTCACGCAGGTAGATCTCGAGGATGTCTTCGCGAAGCTGCTTCTTCAACGCAGGGTCGAGGATAGGGAAGACCGCCTCGCAGCGCTCGTAGAGGTTGCGCGACATCCAGTCCGCCGAACCGACATACACTTCGCTTTCGCCACCATTGTCGAACCAGAAGATGCGCGAGTGCTCGAGGAAGCGGCCAATGATGGAGCGCACGCGGATGCGCTCACTCATGCCGGGGACGCCGGGACGCAGCGCGCACATGCCGCGAATGATGAGGTCGATATCAACGCCTGCTTGTGATGCATCGTAGAGAGCTTCAATCGTCTTGAGGTCGAGCAGCGCGTTCATCTTGGCGATGATGCGTGCGGGCTTGCCTTCGCGGGCGTGCTGCGCTTCACGGCGGATCAACGCGAGAATGTCTTCCGCGAGCGTGACCGGTGCGACGAGCAGAGGACGATAGGTGTTGGTCGAACCTTGCCAGTCCGCCGTGAGGTAGCGGAAGACGTTACGAACCGCTTCGGTGATCTCGGTGCGTGCGGTGAGAAGACTGATGTCGGTGTAGAAGCGCGCGGTGATGGGGTTGTAATTGCCTGTGCCAAGATGCGCGTAGGAGCGGATGACTCCATCCGGATCGCGGCGCACAATGAGCGCGAGTTTGCAGTGCGTCTTGTAGCCAAAGATTCCGTGGAAGACTTGAACACCCGCGTTCTCGAGTTCGCGCGCCCATCGGATGTTGGAGGCTTCATCGAAGCGTGCCATCAGTTCGACGACGACCGTTACGTCGGTCTCGCGCGTCTGTGCAGCATCGACGAGTGCGCGAAAGATCGGTGAGTCCGCGCTGGTGCGATAAAGAGTCTGCTTGATCGAGATGACGTTGGGGTCGGTGATCGCCGACTCGATGAAGTTCTCCACCGTAGAGAAGCTATCGAACGGGTGGTGCAACATCATGTCGTTGTGGCGCAGGGACTCGAAGAGCGCTTCAGGGCCAGCGAGCTTCGGACGACGACCGTGGAACTCCGGAAACTTCAGTTCAGGCGCTTTGACGCGGGAGTAAATCTCCATGAAGCGCGTGAGGTTGATCGGCGCGTCGGTACGAAAAACCTGCCACTCATCGAGTTCGAAGTTGGTACGCAGCGCTTCGCAGATCTCTTCGTCGGCTGAGGCCGTGATCTCGAGACGCACCACATCGCCTTTGCGACGGTTGTGCAGTTCCTCGCGCACGCTCTCCAAAACCGAGCGGCTTTCTTCCTCTTCCATGTAGAGGTTGGAGTTGCGCGTGACGCGGAACGCCGCGCGATTCAGCACGCTATAACCGCGGAACATCGGTTCCACGTGCGCTTCGATGAGGTCATCGATGAGGAGGAAATTCTGTTGTCCTTTGCGCTCAGGCAGGGCTACCGTGCTCGGAAGCGAGCGAGGAATCGTCACGACGCCGATGGTCTTCATCGGTGCGCGTCCTACGGGCTTGCGCTTATGCCGTAGTAACAGCGCGATGCAAAGCGCCTTATTCAGTACACGCGGAAACGGGTGCGACGGGTCGATCGTGACGGGCGTGAGCAGGGGATCGATCTGCTCGTGAAAGTAGCGTGTCGCGAAGGCCTTCTCACTCGTCCTGAGGTCTTTCCAGCGGAGGATGTGGATGCCGTTCCGTGCGAGCTCTGGCTCCAGACGGTCCTTCCAAGAACGAGCCTGTTCGGCGGTAAAACGCTGGATGATGTCGGTGAGGCGCGCGAGTCTTTCGGTCGGGGTGAGCCCGCCTTCATCGCGTTTTTCGACATGACCGGCGTCTTCTTCCAGTTGCTGCAGCGTGCCGGCAACGCGGATTTCCATGAACTCGTCGAGGTTGGACGATGTGATCGCGAGGAACTTCAATCGCTCGAGCAGAGGATTGGTCGCGTCATCGACTTCCTCCAGCACGCGCGTGTTGAAGAGCATCCAGCTCTCGTCGCGGTTCACGAAACGACTGCTGGGTGCTGATGCCAGGCGCGACTCTTGCGCGCTCTTCTTGCCTTCGAGTTTTTCGTTTTTCGTAGCCACTGATCGTTGGATGTACAGGCTAACGCATAGGCTTGCTCAGTTTGATGAACATCTGCCTACGAACAGGTACTCACGATGGTGCCGTGGCTTAGTGTTGCCAGCTTTTGTAGACGAACTCCAGACTGTAGCCGTCGGGGTCAAGCACATTGGCGGCGTAGTAGCGCGGGTCATAGTGCAGCTTGGCCGAGGGCGGATCTTCATCGGTGGCACCTGCGGCCATCGCAGCCGCGTAGGCGGCATCCACCTCCTCCTTGCTGGAGGCGACGAACCCGATACGCAATGTGGGGCGGTAAGGAGAGCCTTCCTTCAGCCAGAAGAAGAGCTTTCCATTGGCTCCGAAGCCTTTGAGGTCGGGGTGTCCTGCGGGACCGTCTTTGCCGTCGTAATCATGCTTCTTCGTGATGCCGAGTGGCGCGAGCGCTGCCTTGTAGAAGGCGATGGAGCGTTCGAGATCCGTGACGGGGAGGATGATGTGATCGAGCAAGGGGGATCCTTTCAGGCGTGCGGGTTAGCGACTGGCCCAGCGCTTCGGCTTCTTGCGATATCCGCTGGGTGTGCTGCCGACCTCACGTTGGAAGCAGCGATTGAAGTTGGAGAGATTCTGGAAGCCGACCTCGTAGCAAATGGTGGAGATCGGCACGGTCGTTTCACGGAGTAAACGACAAGCGTTGACCAGGCGCATGGTGCAGACGGTCTCATTAAAGCCGCGGCCCAGGCTGCGTTTGAAGAAGCGCGAAAAGGTAGGCCCAGTCATGCCGACGAGTTGTGCAGCGTCGACCATGCGGAGTTCGCCATCAAGATGGCGTGTGATGTATTGGAGCACGCGATCGACGATAGGAAGCGTGGCGGCGTCGAGATGCGGCGCGAACCACTCGCTGGCAAGCACAGCGCAGTCGCGGGCGGGCGCGTTGGCGAGCAGTGAGAGCAGGCGCAGGAAATGGCTGAGGCGCTCAAGGCCTTGCGTGCTGCCGATGGCCATCAACTCTTTCGCGGCGAGGCGACGGCTTTCGCCGTGGAACTCCAGTCCACGAGAAGCGCGATCCAGCAGCGAGCGGAGTTCCGCGGCGTCGGGAAGAGCTTCGAGCGTGTGCAGCAGGAGTTCGCCGTCGAACTGCAGGACGGTATCGCGATCAATCTGCTTGGTGGTCTCGCTGCTGATCCAGTGATGCGGGAGATTGCTGCCGATGATAGCGAGGTGGCCTGAGCTGTAATCACCGAGGTAGTCGCCGACGAGCACGCGGCCTTCGCCTTGGGCGATCATGTGAATCTCAAATTCAGGGTGGTGGTTCCAGCGTGCCAGCGGGGAAGGGTAGTCGTGCTGGTGCCATTTGAGCGCGCTTTCGGCGCCGAGCAGCACTACCTCGCGGGATGAGGGCTGGCCTGTGAGGCGCATCGCGGTGATCGAGGAAGTGCCCTTGCTCACGCGCGTTTCTCCCTTCCGAAGCATGAAAAATAGTATCAGTTTGCCGCAAACCAGATAGTAGCCAACTCTATATTCACGTGCGTACTTTGTCCTCTGTTGGAGGGGTTATGAAGGCTCTGGTACTGGAAGCTACGAAGCAACTTTCACTGCGGGAAATCGATGTTCCGCAAGTAGTTGGACCGCATGATGTGAAGATCAAGATCGCTCGCGTGGGCGTTTGCGGCAGCGACGTTCACTATTATCTGCACGGCAAGATCGGGCCGTTTGTGGTGAAGGAACCGATGATTCTTGGCCATGAGGCCGCTGGCACCGTAGTGAGCGTTGGCTCAGCGGTTAAGCACCTGAAGCCAGGCGACCGCGTCTGCATGGAGCCGGGCATTCCCGATCCGAACTCGCGTGCGTCGCGCATGGGCTTCTACAACCTGGATCCCGCCGTGAGCTTCTGGGCTACGCCGCCGATACACGGTTGCCTCATGCCGGAGGTCGTTCATCCGGCTGCGTACACGTTCAAGCTGCCGGACAATGTTTCGTTCGGCGAAGCTGCGATGGTAGAACCGTTTGCTGTGGGGCTGCAGGCTGCGACGAAGGCGCATCTGAAACCTGGCGATACGGCGGTCGTGATTGGCGCAGGTCCGATCGGCATCATGGTGGCGCTGGCCGTTTTGGCTGGAGGCGCATCGCGTGTCATCGTGGCGGACATCGCTGACGCAAAGCTGCAGATCGCCGCGCAATACGAGGGCATCATTGCGGTGAACGTGCGCGAGACTTTGCTGCGCGATCGTGTGATGGAGTTGACCGATGGCTGGGGAGCGGATGTGCTGCTTGAGTGCTCGGGCAGCCCGAAGGCCTTCGAAACGCTGCTGGACAGCGTAGCCCCTGCGGGCAGGGTCGTGTTGGTGGGTATGCCGATTGAGCCAGTGCTGTTCGACGTGGTGAGCGCGCAGGCGCGTGAGGTCACCATCGAGACGGTCTTCCGCTACGCAAACGTCTATGACAAAGCCATCGCGTTGATCGCGTCCGGCAAGGTCGACTTGAAGCCTCTGATCTCGGAGCTCTTCAGCTTCGAGGAGAGCGTCGCTGCGTTTGAACGCGCCGCTGAAGCTCGTCCGACGGACATCAAGATCCAGATCGGATTTCCAGAACTCTAGCTCGTTTTTCAGTCGTCAGGATGTTTCCTTTGACCAACACTTCTCACAACCTCGATGCACGGCAGGAGCGCGTTTGGCTTGGTATGCCACTCGCGCTCGTGGCCGGCTATATCGCCATTGTCTTCTGCATGACGGGCGACGGTATTGAACAGGCATTTCTCTCGAAGTACCTCGTGGACCTTGGGTTCACGAAGGAACATGCTTCGCTCGTCTTCACGGTCTATGGACTGGCCGCGGCGATCTCGGCGTGGCTCTCAGGTGTGTTGGCGGAGATGTTCACACCACGCCGCGTGATGCTTTGTGGCATCACGTGGTGGCTCGTATTCCATGCATGCTTCCTGCACTTCGGGCTTGAGCGACTGAGCTTGCCGATGACGGCGCTCTGCTATGGCATTCGCGGCTTTGCGTACCCGCTGTTCTTCTATGGCTTCTTCGTGTGGGTGGTGCAGGTCGCGCCGCCCGCGCGACTCGCTTCGGCCATTGGCTGGGTGTGGGCGATGTTCACCGTCGGCTACGGAATCGTGGGATCGTATCTGCCATCGTTCACCGTGCCAAAGTTCGGATTCCTGCCGACGCTTTGGATGTCGATGGCCTGGGTGGCGGTGGGCGGCATCATCATTCTGTTTCTGCGGCCGAGCAAGCAGGTGGCTCCTGCCTCCACCAACAAGCTGGCCGAACTGAGCAAAGGCCTGACGCTGATCTTCGAGGACCGCAACATCGGTCTCGCGCTGATCACGCGCATCATCTGCAATCTCTCGCTCTTCGGTTTCCCAGTCATCATGCCGCTCTTCTACACGTCGAGCGAGGTTGGCTTCACGACGGAGCAGTGGATTCGCATCTGGGGTACCTTCTTTCTGATTCAGCCGATGTCGAACATCGTCTGGGGACTGATCGGCGACCGCATCGGCTGGATGCGGCAGATGCGTTGGGTCGGCTTCGTCGGCTGCGGCACGGCGACGCTGCTGTTCTACTTCCTGCCCGTGCACTTCCACAACAACACCCCCGTCGCGGTGATCGCGGCGCTCCTGTTCGCGCTTACGGTGACATCGTTTGTGCCCATGGGCGCGATCTTCCCGGTGATGGCTCCGAAGCACAAGGGCGCGGCGGTGTCTGTGCAGAACCTCGGTGGTGGTCTGGCGAACTTCTGCGGTCCGGCGCTGGCAACGATCCTGCTGCCGCATGGCGGCACGCGCTCGGTGGTGATCGCCTACGCGGTCCTGTACTTTGCCGCTGCGGTGCTGACGCTCTTCATTCGCGTCGATCAACCCCGGCACCTGCGAACAGCCGATCTGATCGAACACTAGACCGTCGGCATGGCGGAACCGCGCATCTTCGGGTGCGCGGTTTTCTTTTGGCAAGGGATAAAACAGAAACGGTGCGGAGGCAAAGCCTCAACACCGTGGGGTCTATCTTCTTCATACGCACACTACTTGAGAGTAGTGGCGGGGACGACGGGGCTCGAACCCGCGACCTCTGCCGTGACAGAACCTGAATAGTCATGGAATCAGAGAGTTAGGTGTCAAAAAATGGACGTTTTGGGAGCTTTTAGAGCCTATAGAGCCATAAAAGTTCACGTTTTGTACATGCGTTTAGCTTTTGCCCAACAGAGGCAGAGGTCGTCCACAGGCGCATCAACGTCCACGTTTCACTAGCTGCACTCGGCGGGCTGACACCATGCTTCAGTGCAATTTTCGAGACCATTAGTTTTCTAAATCCACACCCAGTTTTCGCTTGATATTCGCTTTATGGCGAATGACCCAAACAACATTGGAGCCGGATGGAGCCTTGAGGCTTTTCAGTCCTCGCCTATCCCCACGGAGAGCAACGAAGGAAGTCCATCGAAGATGCACGCCGTGGTCTTCCTCCGGTCACGTATCGAGTCCAAATCCGGTACGAACGCCTGTTCGATTCGTGGCGACGGACCTTCCACGATGGGACTCAAGTCCTCTATGAATGCAAGGTAGAACACGACCATCAGCTAGAAGGTCTGATCCGACGAGGTCGTGGGATGACTTGTCTAGAGGATCGTGAGTCCGTTGAACGCGGGATGAGACAGGGGGATGGGAGTTGTGTTCCTGAAACTGGATAGCGACCAGATGGTGAGGCTCTGTGAGCCGAGGTGAACCTCTACTCATTCTCCGATAGGTAGTTTGACTATCGATGGATAGCCTGTATACTCGCACACAACCACTCAGGAGAACCACCCCTTGCGACTGTTGAGATTCCTCGTCGTTGCGCTTTTCTGCACTTCTTCATCGGCGATGCTTCCGCGCAGGTAGCGACTGGCACCTACGCTTATGGAGCCTTCCAGTCGCTAGGCGCGGATACCGTCAACGTCGGCAATTTGAATGTGCACCTGAGTGTTCCGGTATTGTCCAAGCCCGGTCGCGGGATGAACTTCGATTACGCGCTGGCTTTCGATAGCTCGGTTTGGATGCAGTCTTCGACCAGCGGAACATCGACTTGGTCACCTGTAAGCCAGACGTGGGGATGGCAGGAAGATACGACAAGTACCATTGGGTATCTTTCGCACGACACCAATAATACGACCCAGACTATGACCGTTGTCGGAGAGACTGGCCGCCAAACGACGGTCACATGCAGAATTACTAACTACTCTAATTGGGTGTATAAAGATAAATTTGGTGCGAGGCACGCTTTTCCCAACAATGATGTTGTGGTCACAGGGAATGCGGACTACTGTCCTACGAACTCCGGCGAGGATACAGAGCCAGCGTCTGACGGTTCGGGCTATGTCCTCACAACAGCTCTAGCTCACGGCACAATCGTCAGTCCGAGTGGTGTGACATTTCATCCGACCTCGACGGGTACTGATGGCGGCACCATCACAGATGGCAACGGTAACCAGATTACGATTGATACGGCAGGCCATTTCACCGACACGACCGGTGCGATTGCTTTGACTGTAAGCGGTGTGGCTCCTTCGGCAACCAACTTCACTTACACCGATACGACTGGCAACTCTCAATCTGTCGTCATGAGTTACGCCACGCGTACGGTTCAGACGGCGTTCGGCTGCTCTGGAGTCGCAGAATATCCAGCGACTTCTCAATCGCTTGTAGACCGTATTACGTTCCCTGACGGCAGCTATTACGCGTTCACGTATGAATCGACGCCTGGAAACGCTTCAAACACCACCGGGCGTGTCGCCTCGATCAAGCTGCCTACGGGCGGCACGATCCAGTATGCCTACACTGGCAGCAACTACGGCATCAACTGTACCGACGGCAGCGCGGCGGGGCTGACACGGACGACTACAGGCGTATCCAGTTCGGCGGCATCCTCGGTGTCCTACACGCGTACGTCTGCGGGAACAAACCTTACTCACACCGATGTGAACGATGGAACTTACCTCACCGCCTATGACTTCGTAGACCCGAAGATGCCTGACGGGACGTACCGTAGTTATGACTATGTAACGCAGGTGCTGAGCTACAACTCGACGACCGCTGGGACCGCAATCCGCTCAACACAAATCTGCTATGCGGTTACATCAAGCTCCTGTGTTGCTTCAGCGATCACAGCTCCGGTCATCTACACCCACCAGACCGATGGATATGACGGAGTGGCGTACAAAGCCTTAGACATGACATACGACACAAGATCAGGTCTGTATTCCTCGCAGACCTTCTCTGCATTCGGAGCATCCAGTTCGGGTGCTGCAATGGCTATCGAAGAACGAAAAGTTGGTGTTCTAGGCGGCACACCGCTCATCACTATCGATTGCTGGAGCACGACACACGGTTGCGTCGACTCTTCGAACGCTGTCTCAAGCTTTTCTATGACGGCCTATGGTTATGACGAAACTACGGCTAGCCCGACATCCGGGCTTCCGTCTCACACCACAGCGCCAACAACCCTACCGGGTAATCTGACCTCCGTTTACAGCTATGCGGACAGTGCCACCTCGTACCACACGACGTACAAACATGATGATGCTGGTGTCATAACCTCGTCGACTGACCCGATCAACGGCACGACGACGTATACACACGACGCCACCGATACCTATATCCAGAATGTGCAGATGCCCACGCCTTCCAGCGGTGTCGCCCTTTCCACTGGAGCGACCTATGACGCCACGTATACCGGTATTCAGACGAAGAGTACGGATGCGAACAATCAATCGGTCGCGATTACAGGTTTCGACAGTATGTTGAGGCCGACCGGCTACTCATTCCCAACAGAGCTGAATGGTGCAGTAGGCACCGCCAATGCCACGTTGATTCATACGGTGAATAAGACGATTCAGACGCGCCCGATGGTGCAAGGCACTGAGACCACTGAAAGTTTCTACGACGCATACGGTCGCTTGAATCGCACGGCGGTTGAGAAGTCAAGCTCGAATTGGTATTTGCAAGATACTTGCTACGACGGCAATGGACGCGTTTCGTTCCAGAGCAACAGATACGAGGGCAATCCTGACTCCGCTTCTCAAAACTGCAACACGAACGGCGTTGCTTACTCCTATGACGCAGTAGGTCGCCTTCTTAGTGTCCGAACCTCTGATCCGATTCCCGTCACTCACGTTTACAAGGGGCAAACAGAGAAGGTAAGCGACCAGAATGGTGTCACCAAAATGTACAAGCGGGATGGCATGGGACGGCTCGTCGCGGTTTGTGAAGTTTCAAGCGTCACACTAGCAAACAACGACGCTCCTGTTGATTGCGGAATGGACATCGCTGGAACGGGCTTCCTGACCACCTATGCCTACGACCTGATGAATCATAAGACAACAGTGACACAGGGAAGCCAGCAGCGTGTATTCATCACTGACGGTCTTGGCCGCACAACAAGCGTGACGGAGCCGGAGTCGGGTACGACGACCTATAGCTATAGCTCGAACTCCACCGGCCTTATTGTGACGCGCGTGAAGCCAAAGGCGAATCAGAGCAGTGCTTCCGTCACGACGACGACGACGACTCAATACGATAAGGCTTCGCGCGTCATCTCGATCAGCTATGACGATGGCACTCCAACCAAGTACTTCAACTACGATCAAGCTTCGGTGAATGGAACGAGCCTTGGCTCCTACAAGGGGCAGTTGACCTCGTTCTCGAATGGAGGAGCCACAACCTACTACGGTTACGATGCTGGTGGTCGTGTACGTCTCTCGATGAACTGCGCGGTATCAGACTGCACCAGTGGTTTGGTCACGCAGCAGGGATTCACATATGACCAGATTGGCAATCTGCTGACCGCATCGGATGGAGCGGGGCGCACGAGCGGCTACGGTTATGACATCGCGTCCGAACCGACAAGCCTCACAAGCACTCTTGGCAATACAGCCACCACGCTCGTCACTGGTGCAACATACGGAGTGGGTGGCTTGGCCTCTGCGTCTTACGACAACGGTTTGAATGCCGTCAACACGTATGACTTGCTGAATCGTTTGAATGCGAGTTGGATTTGCTCCGGTTCATCGAGCACGAACTGCTCCGGTGGGATTACCCTATATGGGATGTCCGCAACGTGGTCAGGCCAGCGCATGACCAGCGGTTGGGACTCGGTATTGAATCAGTCCATGAACTACGGCTATGACGACTTCAACCGTCTGACAATGAAGACCGTGACCGCAGGTGCATCGCAGAACTTCACCTATGGATACGACCGCTACGGCAACCGTCTGAGCCAGACCTCTTCGACGGGTGATCCCTCTGTCGCAGCTACGTTCAACCCCAACAACCAGATTTCTACACTAGCAAGTTCAACTCGTTCAGCTAGTGGATTGTCATACTCGTACGATGCAGCCGGAAACATGACCTCGGATGGTCTTTACACCTATACGTATGACGCTGAAGGCAATGTCATATCGGTTGGAGGCTTCGCGTCCTCGACGAGCACGTTCGATGCGCTGAATCGGCGTGTAGCCATTACGAGTTCTGGCAGCACGAGCCAGTATTTGTTCAATCCTGCTGGTAGCCGTGTGGCGACCCTCGATACATCGGGTATCGTGCAGAGCGAACAGGTATATTTCAATGGTGCGCAGCTTGGGTACTACTACAGTGGCAACTTTCACTACCGTCATCAGGATCATTTAGGAACGTCCCGTCTCCAGACGTCTGCGAATGGCACGGTCGAGGACTCGTACTCATCTCTGCCATTCGGGGATGGCACTAGCGCACCGATAAACACCGCTAACGACTCTGCTCATTACACCGGCCTTGACGTCAACAACGATGGAACTGTTCACGCAATGTTCCGCGACTACTCGCCGTTGTCGGGAACGTGGTTGAGCCCCGATCCGTATGCGGGAAGCTATGATGTGAGCAACCCGCAAAGTTTGAATCGGTATGCATATGTCTCAAATAACCCGATGTCATTCATTGATCCGCTAGGTTTTGTCGGAAATTTTTATGATCAGAATGGCTGTTATCACTACTACACGCAAGTCGGCACTGCACAGGAAGCGGACGGATCAACGGCAATGCAGATGGGATGGGTAACCGACTGTTCCGTTGGATCTTTCAGCACGGGTAACGTACCCTACTCTCCCGGAGCTGGCTATAACGCCGTAGGGGCCGGCGGTGGTGCCCCAAGTAACCCACAGCAGAACAAAGGTATCTGTGGAGGGACGTTCTACTTCTCCGGAGCGGAAGGCGACATCGGTGCTGGCGGCGCGATGGGTGGCGTGATCACTGAACAAGATTCTCAAGAAGGCCGCTCCGCCGGTGCGATTGGGGAAGGCTGGGTCGGGGAGGGTCTATCCGCCGGAGCCGGAGCGACAAAAACCCTACTTGGCGCGAATCGAGGCGAAAGCCTGTTCCAGGGCATGTTTCTTTTCATAGGAGGCAACATAAGCGCCGGACCGTTCGCAGGTTTTCAGGCTGGCTTTGTTGGGGGCAATAGTTGGGCTGGCGGCTATTTTGAAGGCCACATCGGATCATGGGCATTTGGACACGGTGCATACGTGAGAAATAATTGCAAGGTAGGTGGATAGATGGGAGGACCTCTCGGGAGCGACTATATCGGGAACTGGGGTGCTGCTCTCGGTGCGGTCATCCTGCTTTGCGCGTCGGTGAGGGCTGGTATGTACGCCTACAAAGGCTTTACTGGCGTCAAACAGCCTCACTCATCAGCGAAAGCTGTCGTCGTTTGCATAGCCACATTTCTACTCTTCCTATACTTCATTGCGGCAATCTGGGCACATCGCTGATGATGCTGTTGAGTGGCATTGCAGGTGAGCTAGATCATCCCGTTGTTGCCCCAAATAACGGGAATCAAAATCCTCCAAAGGATTTCTGGAAAGCCGTCAAGTCCTGTGTAGCGGGTTCGGCTCCTAGTGCAGCCGCTGGAGGAGCTGCGGTAGCGGCAGGAACAAATGCTCTCTCTACCGCTGGCAAGTTTGCAGGTATGACTCCAGGGACGTCTTTGGCATCATCGTTCTTCCGAGCCGTTTTACCTCAGTCGATCGAGGCGACGTGGGCTCCTACTTTGATGAACCCGCTTGCCACTTCAGGCGTTCTAGGCGGCGTGGTTGGACGGTGGGTGCCAATCCTCGGTGAGGCGACACTGATCTACAGCGCAAACAAGTACCTGAACTGCGTAGCAGATAACGGGGACGACTTCTGGTAGGAGACCGGGAAGATGACGACAGAACAAGAAGTGATCGCCTTGGTAGCCAAGAAGACCGGCAGACCAGAAAGCAGCATAACACCGGAGAAGACCTTCTATCAGCTTGGGATAGACGGGGATGATGCGGTCGAGCTGATCGGCGAACTGTGCAGGAGGTATAGAGTTCCGGCGGAAAAGATCAACCTGAACAGGTATATCGGTCCTGAAGGGGGCGGCCTTTTCAACCATATCCTCTATGCCTTCAGCAGCAAAAAACGAAGTACAGAAGAACGCCGGGAGTTGCGGATCGGGGACCTGATCCAGTCGGCTATCAATGGGCGCTGGTTCGACCAACCGGCATAGAAGTGTCATATCAGGGCCGCTCCGAAGAGTGGCCTCGTTATGCTCGGCTGGGAAGGAAGCCCAATGAATTTTTCTGAGATCGCGAACCGTCTGACAAGTATCTCGACGCCGGTGGGTGGGGTGTCGTGGCAGCCTGCCATGCTGGAGATCGCGGGAGCACGCCGGGTGGTGGCGTTCCTGGATTATTGCCGGTTGACGTTAAAATCAACGCCATGAACATCTCCTCCACCCTCCTCAAGCAGCTCGACACAGAAATCGCCCGTCTACAGGCCGAGGTCGCTCGCCTTCAATCAGCGCGTGACCTCATCTCAGGCGGCGAAGCCACGGCACCTAAGCGTGGACGTGGCCGTCCGAAGGGCAGCGTTAACGCGGTGATTGCACCTATCGCGACGAGGCGAAAGAAACGTAAGCCAATGAGTGAAGAGGCTCGTGCCAAGATCGCAGCGGCGCAAAAGAAACGCTGGGCTGCGGCTGCGAAGAAGGCTGAGAAGTAGGGCATGGACGCGCCATCAGCATTGAACTTCATTCCCAACTGGCTCCAGACGTTAATCGCGGCTGGAGCTGGTGCTTTTCTAGCGTCTTACTTGAAGCGTAAGGGCGAGAACATCGCCGTACGTGAAGAGCTGGAGGAGTTGGTCAAGCAGGTGAAGGCCACCACTGAAGCGACCAAAGCTATTGAGGCTCGCATCGGTGATGAGTTCTGGAATAAGCAGCGGATGTGGGAGATGAAGAGGGATGCTCTGGTTGAATCTTTCTCAGATGTTGCAGCAATAGATGACGCGTTCATGGCGTATATAGGTAGCTTGCAACTCAAGAATGAAGCCGCAGCATTTGAATTCGCAC
Source organism: Granulicella cerasi (assembly GCF_025685575.1). Taxonomy (NCBI): domain Bacteria; kingdom Pseudomonadati; phylum Acidobacteriota; class Terriglobia; order Terriglobales; family Acidobacteriaceae; genus Granulicella; species Granulicella cerasi. Next base: position 3,141 of record NZ_JAGSYD010000005.1, on the reverse strand, counting down.
AGAAGCTTGTTGATACATTGGAGGGAAGCTTCGTGACAAGGGCTAAAGCTAACCTTCTCTGCGGGAATGAAATTAACATTGCCCTTCTTGAGTTCATGAAGCAGGTTACAACTGCTAAGAGGCTGTTTGACAATGGAACCCTAACCCAGACACGCCATGTGCCCGCATCACTGTATGCCGCCTTAAGGCGTGTCGAAGAGGTGATAAGGGTTGAGCTTGGATTCGAAAGCTAATAATGAAAGCCCCTCCACCATACAGGCAGAGGGGCTTCTTCATTTCATGTTCATTGTTCTAGTGTTTATAGACCCAAAGGATGCCAGCGACTACACCACCGACAACAGCGATGAATGTGCTGAGCAGTCCAAGGGTTGTCATCAAGGCTCGACCGCCGCTAATCGCGGACTTCGATTGCTCACCGATGCTCTTCAGGTCAGCGACCGTGTCCTTGATCTGCTTTACGTCACCCTTCAACTCTTCAACGCCGAGCTGGGTTTGAAGTTGGCTCTTGGTCATCGCCGCGAGCTTGCCGTTCTCACCTGTGCCATCACCTATCAAGGCTTGCATTCGGACATCAAGTGCATCGATGCGGGATTTGTTCCCGATGGCTAGGTCATTCGCCGATTGAGCGAGGTTGGCGACTCGATGTCGGTCAGCGCGGTCTTCCTTGAGAGCATCGATTGATCCCTTCAAATGTTTGGCGATGGTCGTTGAAACGGCGGTCATCAAGTCTTGAAGGGACTCGCTATGGGTGATGGGTGTGTTCATTCTGTTCCTGCTTTACGGGTGATGTGAATAGAGCCGCTTCAGCAGCTCGCCTTTTAACGAGTCCTTCGAGTACCTTGCCACCAGCCTTCGTCCATTTGCTGAACTCAAGCGCGGCCTCGGCAAACTTGCCCTCATTGACCAACTCACGAAGAGTTGAGTGGAGGAAGCTGCCGATGCCTTCGTTGAAAGCGAAGTCCAGTAGGGCATCGAACTGGTTCTGTGTGAGAACAACGCGGACGCCGATGTTGACCGCGTGTTCGGCGGTAGCCATATCGACACGAAGGCGTTCATCAGCCTGCTGCTGCGTGATGACCTGGCGCGGTTTCACGTTCGTTGTTGATCCGTAGCCAATCGTCCATACGCCTGTGGAGTCCTGATAGGCACGCAGACGCAGTCCTTCGAAGCTCTTCGTTAGCCGAAGGCCTGTTTCACTGATTTGCATATCGATTATCCCTGAACGTAGATTTCGTAGGGGCTCAAGAACGCAGTCGCTGGTTCGTACGTTGTGCCGCCTGAAGCGATACCTGATCCACCGGAGCCGGGGCTGGGTGTCACAGGTTCAGGACCAGAACTCGAGTCAAGGTTCACAGCGGAGTAAGCCCAGACGTATACGCTGATGGTGTTAAGCGGTGTATTGGCCGGGATCGTCACCGTGAAGGCTTGCTGCGCGAACGTCGCTGTCTCATTGATGACCGTGGCGGTAGTACTGCCGTAGGTGATCGTCGCACCGACGGTTCCACCATCTCCAACAATCCTTCCAGAGGCGTTGATGGTGAGCGTCGAAGCAGATGAAAGAGCGATGTTTGGGAACCCTTGGAAGGTTCCTTCGCCTGTCGTCCACGTCGTTGAAGTGGTGGCACCAGAGACATACGCATATGTCGAGAGGTCACCGTCAAACGCCTGACCCGGATTGGTGGTTGAACGTGTGCCGGTGTCACTGAAGGAAGACGGGTAATACAAAGCGGAGCCGCTTGTTCCTGTGCTCGATACGTAGGGAGTGATGATTGAGTCAACGAGGAAATATCCAAGTTTCCCTTGGAAATCAACCTTGTTGGTTGTGGTTATCGGTGTGACATTGCCACCGACATAACTCTGATCGACGTAGTACACGTAGTAAAGGGTCTGCTGTTTGAGCGCGGCACCCGAACCACCAACCGTTCCATCGGTTGTGATCGTGACCTCGCCAGCGGGAAAGATGGAGAGTGAGAGCTGTCCTACGTTCGCGTTGAAAGGCATACACACAATCGCCGCTGTGTCATTGGGGTACGCTTCCCCGACGAGCGAGCCGATGCCAAAGCCGTCCTGCGTCTGAGTTGCTAACACCAATCCAGCCGTGAACCCGTCGAGTTCCACCCATACGGACTGAGCACCTGAACGCACCGACCGTATACGCACGTCATAGGTCTGACCAGACACCGCAGGGATGTAGGCGACGTTCGATGCAACGGAGACCGTGCCACCATCGTTCCATGTCGTTGCGCCTGTGAGCTGCCATTGCACTTCGATACCGGTGACGCGGACGTCAGCCGGTGTATCCCATGTCAACTCGATCCTAGGGATCACGGTGCCATCAGGTTGAACCAATGCAGTCGCTGAAGATGAGGTCAGAACGAGGTTCGTTGGTGGTGAGGTGACACCACTGCCAGCAATTGGTGAGACTTCGACGTTGTGGAGGTTCAGCTCGTCGGTTGCGTTCCACACGTAGACGCTCGGGTCGGTCTCTTGCACGGACAATGCAACCTGAATTTGCGGAGCACCGCCGTCGCCGTTCACGATACTGACATCCATCTTCGTTACTTCGAGCAGCTTGNGTGTTCCGCTTCCTTGCTGACGATTGCGCAGCAGCGAGATCTTCGCGACACGTTGGGCTTGAGCCACGCTGAGAACGCTCGAAAGGTCGAGCGTCTGAACCAACTCGACGTTGTTGTCTTCGGCTAAATACTGGTCGGCTGCGTAGCCGTGATTCGTGTCACATGCAAACGCCGGATAGGAACAGGGTTGGAACCCAAGGTTGAAGTTGTCTTGAGTCAGCGTTGTGTTGTCGTAGCCATTACCACTGACGTTGTAGGGATAGGACGCAGCGATATATGTACCTTGAACGCGGTTGCACTTGTCCCTGAATTTGCGTTGCGATGACCAGTCAGGTGCGGCGATGAGCTGAGAAGAATCGAACGAAGCGGATGACCCAACGAACGTACCGGGGAATAAGAACCATTCGCCATCGATGTAGGACATGCGACCGGCAGCACCGTTGAGGATGTCGCTGAGAACTTCACCGATACTCTTGTCGAGCGTCCATGTGTAGTTGCACGAGTATCGCGACTCATAGACCGTCGTATATGTTCCGTTGGTCGCTACGAGTTCATCGCAAATGTT